>NZ_FMXB01000001.1 GCF_900103415.1 Methanobrevibacter millerae | reverse complement strand
TTTTTTATATAATGATTTTTGAGTGTAGGGTTCATTTTGGAAGGATGCTTCATCAAATAAGACAATAATATCTTTTGAAGATAAATTGTGTTCTTCTAAGTTTTTTTTAGCTGTTCTTCTGCATCTTCAGGAGATTTCGAAAATTTAGGATATGCTTTACTGTAATTGTATCCTAATTTCCTCACAATTTTTCCTATTTGCTTTAAACTATAATCTACATTAAATTTTTCATTAACAAGAAGATGTACATCTTTCATTGACATATTTGGTGTTTCTTCAATGATTTTATCTAATTCAATTAATTGATCATAATTTAATTTTGATGGCCTCCCTCCGCCAAATGATGGTTTTAATCCTTCTAATCCTTCAGATTCGCAAATTTTTATCCATCTGTGGACTGTTTGATAGGATTTTCCCAATATATTTGCAGCATCTGCAATTGTATTTCCTTCACTAACTATTTTAACTGCAATTAACCTCTGATAGTACCTATGATAAGCCACATAAGCACTTATTTCTTCATCTAAAGCAGTTTTTGTCATTTTGTTAAAAACATTAATTTTAGATTTGCCTGACATAATTTATTATTTGTCAGTCATCTATAATAAAAGTTTGGTTAGTAACTATAAAAATAAAAAGTGTAAAAAGATAATAGCTAAAAGCTATTTCCATAGCCTTGGATAGGTGTCCGGTTTCATTAATACTTTGGAGGTATTGACTACAAAACCGCCTTCGGCTTCAAGAATCCCGTCGCTGTCAAACAATGCGTTACCGGCACCGACAAGTTCACCCTTGAGGGTTTCAATAGCTACTATATCACCCTTTTTAATATTATCAGACAGGTAAGCTACTCCGCCGCTTGCCAAATCGGCCCCATGACAGATTGCATCCACGGCAGAATCCTTAAGAATGACTTTCGGCAGGTAATCCGCCGCCCTTTCCATAGGCATTATTGCCTCACGAAGGAATGACTCGTCACCGTCTTCAATATAGAAATGATATGCGTCGGTTACGTCCTGGAGAGTAACCAGATTCTCCCTTTCACGAAAAGATCCAACCTGAGTTCTTCTCAGTTCAGCCATATGGGCTCCGACGCCCAGCGCTTCACCGATGTTGTGGCAGTAGGTTCTCACATAGGTTCCGGCTTCACAGCCTATTCTGAACAATACGTCACGGCCTTTTATTTCATAGATTGTGGCGTAATAGACATTACGGGTTCTCAGTTCACGCTTTACTGCAGACTTGACAGGAGGCAACTGGAAAATCTTTCCTGTGAACTCTTCAAAAACACGGCGAATCTCGCTTTCCTCAACGTCTGCGTGGAATGTAAGAAGACAGACGTATTCCTTTGGAGCTGTTAACAAGAGCTGAATTGCACGGGTGGCATCGGCAAGTCCTACAGGCAAAACCCCTGTGACCTTAGGATCAAGGGTACCGCCATGGCCGGTCTTGTCAAGCTTTAAAATTCGTTTAATCCAGGAGTCTACTTCATGTGATGTTGGTCCGGAAGGTTTGTCCAGATTGATAACTCCTTTAGAAATGTAATCGTTAATTTCCCTTTCTTCAGGCTTGCAGCCATATTCGGGATTGGTAAATGATTTGGATTTTGTAATTAAATTTGTTTTCATAAATGAAACCTAAAAAAATAGTAAAAATAATGAATAAAGTTAATTATTCATCTATAAATCTGCTAAAGCTGCTTTGATAGAGTCAGCGTCACCGGAAACATCGATAGAATCTTCGGTTGGTTCTAAGTGAGCGATGTTACATCTTCTGTTTTTAACAGCTTCACCAATAACTTCTACAAAGTTTTCATCGATAATTTCAACGATTGCACATTTTTCGCCAGCTTCTCTTCCAGCAGTTTTAATACATACTCTTCCTACTTCGATTGATGCCATTATATCACCTTTAATGTTGTTAAAATGATTTCTGATACCTGTTCGGGATCGAACGTACCAGTATTGATTATCAAATCATAAATATCCATGTTCTTAATGTCAATATTATGGATATCCATGTATCTTAAAGCTTCACTGTTTTCACGAGTAATTATTTCCTCTTTTGCCACTTCTACAGATTTGGATTCCCTTTCGGCAATTCTTGAAGAACGCACATCAAAGGGAGTCACTAACCAAAGTTTTAAGTCAGCTTCAACAAAGTAAGCTGATAACCTGCCTTCAACTATTAAATTTTCTGCAGATTTGGCCAGTTCAGCCTGTCTTTTGTCAATTTCTTTATCTATATCATCATTACCTTCAGCAAATTCACTGAACTCCAGAACGGACATTCCTCTCTCGCTTGCCATTTGCCTGAAAACAAATCCTGCAGAGATGTATGGAATATCCAATTTTTCACTGAGCAATTCAGCAGTGGTTGTTGTTCCGGTACCAGCCAATCCGCCAACAGTAATTATCATTATTTTCTAGCCTCTTGTTTGAAAAGTTTACGCATACATTTAGTACATAAGTACCCACCGTATGGACGGCTAGGTCTTTTAGCAGTTTTTGAAAGCTTACCAATTTCGTATGGACGTCCGCGAGGAACACCATGTAAAATTGCACCGCATTCAGCACAGACGTGCTTAGACGGTTTCTTCTTTTTGTATCTTAAAACATTTTCTCCACCAGGAGTGTTTTTTCTCATTCTTTTATATGATCTTGATCTAAACCTATTTGCAGGCATTTAATCACCTTGATTAATTTTATAATAAAAAATTTAATAATTGTGTAATAGCGTATTCAAAATAGAATACTATTACTATATCTTTCATCATTAATAAATGTATAAGATTCAAGGGTTAAATTAGAACCCTTGTTTGAATCCTAAGAATTTTCTTAATATCTGACTCATACCGAAAGTACAAATCATATACCATAATAACCAGCCAATACCATAAGGAATAGTAGCTTTTCCTCCATATAAGAATTGACCAATGAAATGCCATAATGGAGTTAAAGTAACCCAATAAGCCGGTACAGGCATGATAAGAACCAAATTATGAATAGCTGAAGTTCTCATCCAGAAGAAAATCAAAATGATTGGAATGAAAGTAACGAACATAGGCTTGAATGATTCCATCATGACCGCATTCTGGTTTTTGAGCATTTCAGTCTGCTCGGCCTGAAGTCTTGCGATTTCCTTGCCGTCTCCTTTCTTTTGGGCTTCTCTCATTTTGGAGGAAAGCTCCCTTGACTTTTTCTGATTTTCATTCATCTTGTCTTGGTCAACCAGATATTTGTTAGCAATAGTTGTAATCAATGAAACCAAAAATGCAATAACCAATACAGTTAACGCAGGATTTTGCGGATTTGGATCCATTGCTAAAATAGGATTGAATATGGTATTCAGCGCATCAATTGCGCCAGTTGAAAGCATACTAAAAATATCAGCCATTTAACTCACCTATTTTAAAACGTCAACCAGTTTTGAGATTGTTTGATCTAAATGATTATCATGGTTTTCGATGATCTTTACGGTAGCTCCAGTCATTGTTGCATATGCCATTGAAGCAGCCCTATTCATTTCCTGATGCAGTTGAATATTTTTAGCCTTTTCAACGTCTCTGGAACGGGTATCATCATTCATTCTTCTGTAAATAATCTCATCAGGATTTGCTTCTACCAAAATAAACAGGTCAGGTTGTAACTGTTCTAAAACCCAAATCGGAAGTCCCGGCAAGAATCCTGAAGGAGTGTTGATTGTACAATGAGTGTCTACAATAACATTATTTTCCTGGGACTTTTCATTGATTCTTTTAGCGGCTTTGGCCTGAATCTCCTTTTGAGTTTCAGCAGGCAATTTCCTTAAAGCATCCCTATCTTCAACAAGTTTTTCTTCGATTGCAAGTTCAGTCATTATGTCTCCATAATTTAAGTGCAAATAATCCACTTCTTCAAGTGCCTTATTTAGGATAGTGGTACTTCCTGAACCTGGAATTCCTGTTAATACTACAAGTTTCATAATAACCCCTCATTAAAAAATGTTGGAGAAGATTAATCTCCTCCCAAGAACTTTCTGAGTAGTGGATTTGATGACATGAGCTGTTCTTCAGCCATTTCTTCATAAAGCTTATGTACAATACCTACAGTAAGCAATACACCAGTACCTCCACCTAAAGCACCGGTTAAATCTGCAAAGAATGCAATGAGACCTACATATAAACCACTTAAAATGGTAAGTGCAGGAATATATTTCTTTAAAATCTTATATAACTGACGTTTACTACTTCTGAAACCAGGTATCTGAATACCTGAACTGTAAAGTTGTTCTGAAATTTTCTTAGCGTTCAATCCACTGATTTCAACCCACAGGTATGAGAACAGTACACAGCATGCAAGGAAGAAAATCGCATAGAAAATAACATGCACGGGCTCAGAAAAGAACATTGAAACATTGTTAGGCGTTGACAAAAGCCATGCCAGACCGCTTACGGCCTTACCCTGGTTGACTTCACCTAAAATAGGGAATCCAATCTTTTGGAAAACGTTTGCAAGAAGTGAAACGTTAACCAGAAGCGCACTTGTCAGAATAACAGGCATGTTACTTGCATAAACGAATTTCAATGGATATTTACCGACTGAACCTCTGATTCTTCCGTGACCTCTAACTGAACCGTGTGAAATCGGAATTTCAACGCGTATGGATTCACCATATACAACAACCGCAAATACACAGATAGTTGCAATCAATGGAATCAGCAATGAGAAATTGGCAGAGCCGTTGACTACGGACTGGATAAATCCAGGAATAGCTCCGGTGAATATTCCTTCTGCGTTAGGTATGAAATAGAACGTTCCGACAACGATAGCTTGACATACACCTGCAGCAATGAACAGACCGATACCACTTCCGAATCCCCATTTTGAAACAACTTCATCCAGATAAATTACTAAAACTGCACCGATTACAAGTTGAAGGAATAATACACCAAGATAAGAATTATCAATAGGTACTAAATTACCTGTTAATACTAAAACACCGGCTTCAAATATTGTAAAGACAATAGATAAAAGCTTTTGTGTAGCTTGAAAGTGTGATTTATCCTTGTGTGAAGAAAGATCCAAATCAAGAAGGTTTGAACCTACTAACAATTGCAATACAATAGACGCAGTAACGATAGGACCAATTCCTAAAGTAAGAATTGAACCGAAACTTCCAGCCATAACTGCCCTTAAAGCAGCAAAGTTGTCTACAGCAGCAGCGCTTAGACCATATAATGGTATTTCAGTTAAGAAATAATATAATACCAAAATAAGAGCAGTCCATTTAAGTTTTTCATTGAAGTCCTGATTGTGAACAGGAGATTTTACTTCAGGCAAAAACCTAAACAATGGCTCTAATACTTCGAGTGATGACATTTTATTCCTCTAAAAAATTTTTAAGGAAAAAACTATAATTCTATAGCTTCTCCTCCTACTTCTTCAATTTTTTCGATTGCAGATGCTGAGAATTTTGGAGCGGAAATCTTGAAAGTTTTAGAAATTTTTCCTTTTGCTAAAACTTTGTCATAACCTAATTCGGTTACGTCAATGACGATTGCATCTCCATCCATGGATGCCTTGCCACTGGCAATTAACTCATCTGCTTTTTCTTCTAAGTAACTTAAGTTAACAGAATTAACTTTTTTAATCATTTTTTGAGGTCTTTTGAAACCGTGTTTACCAAAGTGATCTGGGTCGTGAATTACTGTCCAGGTCCAGTGTTGTTTTCCGGCTCCAGCTTTACCTTTTCCACCTTTGTTACCTGCACCTCTACGTTTTTTAGTACAGCCTCCTCCGTTGGATCTAGAACCTCTGAGCTTGTTGATTTTACGTTTTGTTCTAATCATAATAAACACCTATTATTTAAAGCATTCTTTTTGCAAGATCTTTAATATCTTCGCCCCTGTAACCTAAGGATCCACCTTCGTTAATGGATAAACGGATGTCTTCGTATCCTTTTCTAGGAGGGTGTAAACGGAATACAGGTTTAATTCCTACATCAGCCAACTTAACATCAGAATTAATTAAAGCTTCAGCTAATTCAGCAATGTTTGCGTAATCAGAATTTTCAGCTACGAATTCATCAGTAACTTTGTTATTACCTTCGATTCTGCCTCTTTTAGCAATAATTTCAGCTAAAAGTTCAGCGTCAATTTCTCCCCAGGTAATGTAATCCTTTGATTTTTGAAGCATGCCTTCATAACTTGGATTTTCTTCAACTAATACTGCATGGTTGATTCTGTTAAGTCTTAACATGTGTAAGGTGTCAGCAACCTTTTGAATGACACCGGTTGTTCCTCTTACTCTAATAACTAAAAACATAATCATCACCAATTAATAGTTAACTCCCATTTTCTTAAGGTCTTCTTTACTTGCTTTAACTTCACTTAAAGTTTTTAATGCATCAAATACTGCATTTGCGAAGTTAACGGTAGTTTGAGTTTGACCGAAAGATTGAGACCATACGTCGTGAATACCAGCGAGTTTTAAAATGGTTTTACCAACATCACCAATTACCAGACCCACTCCTGCAGGTGCAGGCATTAATGTTACGTTTACACTACTGGTTTTACCTTGTACTTTGAATGGTACGGTGTGTTCTCTTCCACAAACACAACCCCAATCACCACAGCCTCTTCTTACTTTGATAATGTTGTATTTTGCATTATCGACTGCTTTTCTGATTGCAGGTCCAACCTCTTTAGCTTTACCTTGACCTAATCCAACATAACCATCTTTGTTACCTACAGCAACAATTACTCTGAAATTAACTTTTCTACCGGATTTGTGCATCCTTTGAACTAAGTTAACATCCATTACTTCCTCTTCTAAATCCGGAATCAAGGCATCAACTATTTCTAATTCCATAATTGGAAGACCTTTTTCAAAGATTTCATCGATGTCAGTAATGGTTCCATTCTTAACTAATTCACCCATTTTAGTTTTAGGTTCCCATTCATCAATATTAAAACTCATAGTTATTCCTCTGCCTCATCAATATTCTTAATAGTTTCATCAAAGTTTTCAGGTAAATCTGCAGGTTCAAGACCTCTTTCTAAATACTTTGAGAATTTTTTAGCTTTCTCTTCATCGTCTAAAGATCCGGCATATTCAGCTACATGTTCTCCCCTGATACGTTCATCTTCAGGGAAAATGAAGTCACCATGAGGTACTTCCAAACCAGCGTCAACAGCACCCTTGAGAGCTGCGAAGATTTTGGAACCTTTGATTGGGGATCTTAAACCGATGTCCAAAATTGCATAATCGACGCCAGCAGCCAATGCCCTTTTAGCA
Organism: Methanobrevibacter millerae; assembly: GCF_900103415.1. Lineage (NCBI taxonomy): Archaea > Methanobacteriati > Methanobacteriota > Methanobacteria > Methanobacteriales > Methanobacteriaceae > Methanobrevibacter > Methanobrevibacter millerae. Next base: position 217,657 of record NZ_FMXB01000001.1, on the reverse strand, counting down.
CAAAGGTAACCGGTTAAGTAAACTCCGGTGATATTTCCGGTGTTTCCTAAATATCCATAGTTTGCTAATTGTTTACCAACAGCTGATGCAATTGTAATGTCTCCTTCAGGAGCATAATCAACAACTTGAACAGTAGCCTGAGCGTTAGAAATTCTAACGACTAGACGGGATTTTTCATAATCGATTAATTTAATCCTAGCACCGTAATCAGTTTTTCCTTCTCTTCTTCTTCTAAATGGTACTTTGTAATTTGATCCTTGAGCCATGTTTATTCCTCTCCTTTAATTAAATCATGGTCACGTGCGTAGTTTCTCATGTAAGATTTGCTTCTGAATGCTCCACCTTTAGCCATCTTGTATAACTTGCGGTATGTAGTAGCATCAATAATTTCTTCTTCACGCATTTCCTTAAGGTCTTTTCTTAAAGCCCTGATTGTAGTCATCCATTGTTTCTTCTTAGGAGTACGGGCTTTTTTAGCACCTTTTCTACTACCTGCACCTTTTCTTTTTCCTTTTTGCTTTTGTTCTGCGATTTTTTTAGATCTGTAGCTACTAATACCTTTTTGAGGTTTCGCTTTAATAGCTCCATCGTTAATTAACTGCTTTACGCCTTCCCTTGTAATCGCCATGGAAACTTCTTCGATTCTTTCAGGATCGATCCATACACGATTAAGCCCTACTTTGAGAATGCTTGCAGCTAATCTCTTTTGAGTTGTAAGATTCATATATATAATCCTCCATATTTCAGCTTAGCTGATAAATTTAGATAAATTATCTAAACTCCCTTAGTTTTTTTATTTTCAATGGTTAAACCAATTCTATAAAAGCCCCTGAATTGACATAACCTATAAACATAATTCATGATTTTAAATATTTTTATTTAAAACCTTAATTCCTAACTCAGATGCTTTATCTAACATCAAAAGTTTTTTTCTTTTACCCATAGAAGCACTGATTCTTGCAGCATCAGTTTCTGGGTTTAATGCTTCTAATTCTTTCATGTTGTGAACAAGAACGTCATTATATCCTGAAGGATGTAAATTCCTTATTGCTCTAGGGGTTCTGTATCCGATAGCAGGCATATCAGGTTTTCCTGCTTCGTATCTTCTCATTTTACTGGTTTTACCTCTAGGGCGTCTCCATTTTATTCCAAGTTTTTTATAACGAGCATATTCTTGTCTTTTAAATCTTTTATTAGCCATTATAATCACCAATTTATTCTTTGCTAGTTAAGTATATTCCGTCTTGGAATACTCTAGGATCTCTACCTTTAATTTTAGTTGCTTGTTCCAAGTTAGCCATGGTCTGGCCGACTTCTTCCTTATTGATACCGGTAATTGTTACCTCATCACCTTTTACTGCTACGTTAGCACGACCGACAATTTTAGCGGTTCTTGGGTGTCTTTCCCCGAGGAAATTATCTATAGTTACGATATCTTTTTCAACTTTTACAGTCATTGGAAAGTGAGCAAATACGATTTTCATGTGATATTCGAAACCGTCGGTTACACCGGTAATCATATTGTTGATGTGTGCCCTGGTGGTTCCAATCATTGCTTTGTCTTTCTTTTTTGGGAATGCTGTTTGTAAAACAACATTGTCTTCTTCTTTATTAATACTTACATTAGGATATGTAAATTTTCTGGAGTCTTCTCCATTAGGTCCTTTTACTGTGACCTCATTTTTTTCAATTATAACTTCGACGCCTTCAGGGATTTCAATTTCTTCCCTTATAGCTGCAGCTACTACCATTTTATCACCTAATACATGTAAGCCAACAAACGACCGCCAATTCCTCTTTCCTTAGCCTCATAGTGAGTCATAATTCCTTCAGGAGTTGTAACGATTAAAATACCAAAGTTCTTTGCTGGCAAATATCTTTTTTCAAATTTCTCAAATTCATCTTTCTTTACAGCGTGACGAGGCTTGATAACACCACATTTGTTAATGTTACCTAATAATTCAACTGTGAATTTTCCTGCCCTGTTGTCATCGATGTATTCAAAGTTTCCAATATAATTCTCTTTTTGCATTGTGCTTAAAACCTGTCCAATCAATTTGGAAGCAGGAGAAATAACGCAAGAGTCGTTTACCTGCAATTCGTTATTTCTGATGTTTGTTAAAGCATCTGCAAGAGGATCCATAAGACTCATATTATAACACCTTAATTATATTTTTTAAATCCGATTTTAGGAGCGATTTCTCTAAAACATTGTCTGCATAAATTTAGTCCGTATCTACTGACCATAGCAGAATGGTCTCCGCAACGGGTACATTTTTTTGATGCTTTTCCATATTTTCTTGGCAATCTAATCACCTATTTCAGTTACGTAATTAACGTTAAAGTTCTCTTCCATGTATTTCATGGTTTCTTCTTTGGAAATTCTGTGCTTTTGAGGAACCTTCTTTTGCTGGATTTTTCTTCTGGCAATTCTGTAACCAGGTTTTTCAAAAGTGATAGAAACGTTCATACCGAAAATACCGATATCAGGATTATATCTCATTCCAGGAATATCGATGTGTTCTTTAATACCAAAGGAAAGGTTTCCTTGAGCATCAAATTGAGTAGGTTTGATGTTTCTGCTGATTCCTTCCAAAACCATATCAATTGCTTTGTCAGCTTTTTCTCCACGTAAAGTTAATTTACATGCGATTGGTTGGCGTTTCCTGATTCCCCATTCAGGGTTGGTTACGGTGGAGTAAGTCTTAACAGGAGTTTGATCGAACATTTCTTCCAAAAGGGTAATTGCACGGGATAATTTTTCACCTGCTTCTCCTACACCAATGCTGACTGTAGCTTTTTCGATTCTAACTTCATTCATTGGGTTCATTTATTTACCTCCAATAAAGAAATTGCTGGAGCATCTCTGCCAACTACAAATGCATAATCTTTCAAAGTTAAAAATTCATCTTTAGCACTATTTTCAATTAAGATAGTGTTTGGATTTGATGATTTATTTTCAATAATTTCAGTTACGGTACCTAATTCACCGGTGTGTTTACCACCAGTAACTAGAACGGTAGCGCCGATTTCTAAAGGATAAACTTCAGCGATTTCCTGTTCAGGTACTTTTAAACTGATAACGTCCCCAACTGCGTAATCATTTTCTTCAAGGATTACGTTTTTACCATCGTGTAAGTTTAATTGGGTTTTACCTCCTTTGATGGTAGTTTTATTAACGATTTTAGCTAATTTTGAATCGTTTTCATCAATTGGGTGTAATTGTAATCTTCCTTTAGTATCTAAAAGAACTCTATAAATTTCTTCGGTTTTTGGGATTTCAATGATGTCCTGGAAACCGACTGGGAATTTATAATCTTTAACAACTCTGCCATCCACTAAAACGTTACCTGAGTTGATGATCCTTTTAGCTTCTCTGGAGTTATCAGCTAATTTTAAAATGTCTCTGATAACTAAAGTTAATGGAATTGCATCAACAATAGCGTGAGCACCTGCGGAAGGTTTTACTGTCCAGGTATCTTCTTTAGGATGAATTGGCCAAGTTTTAGGCGCTTTGTATCTTTTAAGATGTTTTCTTGATCCCATTTTAGCCATTTTAATTATCTCCTCTATTTTTAATTCTTCTATCGTCTTTTGTATCAGCGTCAATAATCATTAAGTTAGATGGGTCTACCGGAAGGAATACTGCAGTTCCGTCAGGTTTTGATAAGGTAACTTCTTCAATAGTAACTTTGTAAGAACCGTAATCAACACCTAAAACTTCTCCTTCGTGACCTTTGAAATCTCCACGGAGAACTCTAACTTTGTCCCCTGTTCTGATAGGTAATGATCTTTTACCTAAGTTAGCTCTCAAGTCTTTGCTTAAGGTAGCACTTAAGTGTTTACCGCGAGCGTGAGCAGGAGCATTATAAAGAGCTTTTCTTTGTTTTCTTGGTTGTTTTGACATTTTTTCACCTTATACTAAAATATTTGCTGCACTACCTACACTAGGCCATCTGTCAGCTGCTTCTTTAGCTACAGGACCCCTAATTTCTGATCCTTTTAATACTCCTTCAGGAGTGATGATAACAGCCGCATTATCTTCAAATTTAACACGAAGACCATCAGCACGTCTATATTCCTTTTTTTGTCTGATAACAACTGCGTTGACAATTTCTCTTCTCATGTCAGCAGTTCCTTTTTTAACAGAAGCAACAACTAAGTCTCCAACACCGGCAACGTCTAATCTTCTTCTTACCCCTTTGAATCCTTTTACGGAAATGATTTCGATTTCACGTGCACCAGTGTTATCGACACATTGGAGTCTTGCTCCAATAGGTAATGCTTTAGATACACTTGATGTTAATGGTTTCATATTATTTACTCTCCTTTAACCTCAACTAAAACAAAATGTTTAGTCTTACTTAATGGTCTGCATTCTGCAACTTTTACAGAATCACCAACGTTCACATGCATGCAATCTGGTTTGTGAACATTGATTTTAGATTTTCTCTTTTCGTATCTTTCATATTTTCTAATGAATTTATAGTAACTACGTTCTACACTGATAGTCCTTTCAGCCTTGTTACTGACAACAACTCCTTCAAGAACTTGACCTCTTACAGGTAAAGTCCCGTGGAAAGGGCAGTTAGGATCATCGCATGTAGTTTCTGGTTCTTGAACATTAAGCCCAACCATATTATCACCATTTAAATTTTTTTAAACCTTTTTTTTATTCTATCTTCAGGACGAATTGACAAAATGTCACCAATCACTTCGACTTTTTCACCAGACGGAATCTCGAAAGTGAAAATTGAACCTTTTTTGGGAATTATCTTTTCCTGACCCGACGATTCAATTTTGAAGGTGTTTTTTGTCTCATCAATAACCGTTCCAAATAAATTAAGAGATTTATCCGTTTTGCTTTTTACATCAACATTCAATCCGATGAACTCATGATGGACCAAATTATTTTTAGTTATCATGTTCCCAAATCTCTTAACTAAAACATTTATAATAAATCATGCAGAAAAATTATAAAATTTTATTGAACTATATCGAAGGATTATCTCCTCTTTTTACCGCCTTTTTTGGAATCACGAATTTCGATATTGTCGGATGAGAAACCCATTTCAGACAAGACCTCTTTGACTCTGACCTTGTGGTCTCCTTGAAGTTCAATTTGACCGTTTTTGGCGGTTCCGCCACAGGCGCATTTTGCTTTAAGAGTTTTTGTGAGATCTTTAATATCTATTTCGTGTTCATCGATACCTTCGATAATTGTCATGAGTTTTCCAAATCTTCTTCTGACTGTAAAGACCTTTACAGCCTGAACTTCACGTGCAAAGTCGTCGCAAGCGCAAAGTTCCTCAGGAAGCCCACATACATCACAGATTTTTGACATTTAATTCTCCTTCTGTTTTTCATTCAATATTGTAAGAACACGAGCAATTGTTCTTTTTAATTCTCTAATTTTTCCAGGGTTTTCGTTAACCCCGGCAGCTGCACTTTTAGAAACATTTTTGGATAATTCAGCTCTGAGTTCAATTAACTTTTCTTGAATCTCATCAACTTCCATGTCCCAAATTTCTTTACTTCTTAAAATCGCCATTGTTCCAACTCTTTTAAGATAATTAAATTTAGTATTTAACTATCATCTTCTTCTACTTCTTCAGTAGCTTCTTCTTCAACAACTTCTTCCAATTCCTCTAAATCTTCGATTTCCTCGATGATTTCTTCCTCTTCGATGACTTCTTCAGTTTCAACATCGATTTCTTCTTCAATGACTTCACCATCTTCTTCTTCGATGATTACTTTTGGAGGAAGGATTTCTACGGAATCAGGTAATACAGTATTAGGAGGCATGATTCTTACATAAATACCTAATACACCAGGCTTTAACTGTACGGTTGCAAAACCTTCTTCAACAAATCTGATTGAAGGTTCACCACATTTCTTGATATATCCTTCAACGAATTTAGCTACAGCAGATCTTGAACCTCTGATTTTACCTGAAATGGTAACTTCTACCCCTTGAGCTCCTGCTCCCATGATTCTGCGGATGGTGGAGTAAGCAACTCTTCTGAAGTGCATACCTCTCTGCAACATGTTAGCAATTTTGTAAGCCATAATTTTAGGGTTAAGTTCAGGAACAGCAACCTCTTTAACTTCAATTTGTGGATTGTCTAATCCGAATTCGTTTTTAAGAGTGTTGGTAATGGATCTGACGTTTTTTCCACCTCTACCAATAACCATACCAGGTCTTTCTGCGTAAACGATGACCATAGTACCTAAAGGTGTGATTTGAACTTCCATACCCCCGTATCCTGCTCTTTCGAGTTCTTTTTCTAAGTATTCATCAATCCTGGTTCTTCTAAGGCCCTCTGTGACAAAATCTTTTTCTATCATTAGTTAGCCTCCTGTAAAACTATTTGAATATGAGTTGTAGGTGTATTGAACGGAGTCATTCTACCGAATGCTCTTGGGATGTAACCTCTGATAATAATACCTCTGTGGCTTGAAATGTGTTCAATGAACAGTTTTTCAGTATCCATACCTTTGTATTCAGCATTAGCTTCAGCGTTTTCCAATACTTTTAATATTTGCTCAGCTGCTTTTACAGGGTATCTTCCGCTAGGCCATCCTTCCTGTCCTTTCCTGTGACCGACACCTTTGTTGTGTCTTTTGAAAGGAACAGACTTTTTCATTTCAATAACATCTTCCAAGTAAGCTTTAGCTTTAGCTACTTCCATTCCTCTGATTGCGTTACAAATTTCAACACTGTGTTTTGGGGAAATCTTGAGAGATTTTGCCATAGCACGTGCAGTTTTTGCCTCATCAACTTCTTCATTATAAGCATATTTATTATTAGCCATGATCTAATCCCCTATTTAAGTGGTACAAACATAGATGATCTTGTAGCTCCCATACCTGGGTCACCGTGCTGAACTCTTTGTCTGGTAGGTGCATATTCACCGAAGTAATGACCGAGCATTTCCGGTGTGATTTTCACTTCAACAAAGTTACGGCCATCGTAAATACCGAAAGTGGTTCCGACCATTTCAGGTAAAACGATCATATCTCTACAGTGGGTCCTGACGACAACAGGACGACCATCTTTAGTTCCTTCTTTATTCAACTTTCTCATTTTATCCAAAACTTTTTGCTGTCTTGGTAAGAATCCTCTTTTCAAAGACCTTCTTTGTCTTGCAGGATATAATTTCATTACTTCCTCCAAAGACATTTCCTGTAACTCTTCAAGAGTATAACCTTTATATTTAAATACTTTTCTTGCCAATGAAACACCCTCTATCTATCTTTTTAATCCAGTTCTTCTAGCTGCAATTGAACCAACTTTTCTTCCTGGTGGTGCGTGTCTTGAAATAGTGGTAGGACGACCAGGATGTTGTCTGTTACCTCCCCCGTGAGGGTGATCTACTGCGTTCATTGCTACTCCTCTAACGGTCATGCACTTCTTACCTTTAGCTTTAAGAGCATGCCATCTTTTACCTGCTTTAAGATAAGGTTTATCTTTTCTACCTCCACCGGCAACTACACCGATACTTGCACGGCAGTTAGGGTTAAGATATTTTAATTCTCCAGATGGTAATTCAACAACAGTTTGGTTAGCATCGTGAGTAATTAAAGAAGCATAAGTTCCGGAAGATCTTACGAAACGGCCTCCGTCTCCAGGAGTGTTTTCGATATCATAAATTGGAGTACCTTCAGGGATTTCAGCGAGCGGTAATGTGTTACCGAATTTGATAGGAGCGGAAATACCACATTCAATTTCGTCATCGACTTGAATGCTTTCAGGTGCCAATATAAATCTTTTTTCTCCGTTTTCGAATTTAACTTCTGCAATAGGAGCGGTTCTGGCTGGGTCGTGTACGATATCAGTTACGATACCTTTGAGACTGCCTTCTTTTTCCAATGCATCGAAAGATCTGTATCTGATTTTATCTTTAAAACGATGTGAAGCAACACGATGAGTAGGAGTTCCTTTACCTCTTCTTTGATGTATTAAACGTTTTCCCATTCAAATTCCTCCTTAGAATACTCCTATTCTGACAGCAAGTTCTTCTGCCATTTCTTCTTCGACAAGTTTAATGTATGCTACTTTTTCACCTTTAGGGGTAATGTGAGTATTCACTTTTGCTACTTTTTCTTCGTATAGCTCTTCAAAAGCCCTTTTGATTTGTCCTTTGTTGGCTGAACGGCGAACGACAAAAGTGATTTCATTATTTGCATCTATAAGGTTCATGGTTTTTTCAGTAACATGAGGTTTAATAATAATTGAGTATGAATCCATAATAATCACCTTAATTTATCCAAATTATTGGAATAAACCTCCTAACTTTTCTACAGCAGATTTAGTGTAAATAGTAAGTCTTCCTGGGTGAGTACCTGGTGCTAATAATTCTGCGTTTAAGTTTTCGACAACAACAACGTCAACACCAGCGTGGTTTCTTGCACCTAAGCTAATACCATCATCTTCACCGACAACTAAAAGAGGTCCTTTTACTTTTTTGTATTTTCTTCCTCTTGTTTTACCTCTACCTGCTCTGATTCTTTTACCTTCTTTTGCACGAATGATATCATCATAAACGCCTAAGCTCTGGAAGATTTCACGGGTTTGTTTTGTGGTTTTAACAGAACAGATTTCGTCTTCAACGATGATAGGAACCTGTTCGAGATCTTCTACCCTGTGACCCCTGTTTTCAACTAACTCTTTGTTTGCGGTTGCTGCAACAGCGGATCTGATTGCAAATCTTCTTTCTTTTATGTTGATTTTTTCGTGATGATTTTTCTCAGCTCTTGTTGGGTGAGCTTGTCTACCGCCAATAGCCATTGGTACAAAAGCTGCTCTTGAACCGTTTTTAATCCTAGGAACTCTAGCAGTACCTCTACCTGAACCCCATCCTTTAGCGGAAGTTCTTTTACCTGCCATAGGGTCATTACCCCAAGGTTGGATTCTAGCAGATTGTGCTGATAAAACAGCCCTTTTGATTAAATCTGGTCTGTATACTTCATCAAAAATTGCAGGAAGTTCGATTTCTTCTTTAACTTCCCCGTTAATAGAATAAACATTAGCCTTCATGATTATACCCCTTGTTTAGATTTTGTACTTATGTAAGTGATTTGAGGTATATCCTCAGATTTCTTGCTAGGTCTGATAGCTTGTCTTAAAATTACTAATCTTTTAGCTGGACCTGGGAGGGAACCTTTAACTAATACGTAATCGTTTTTAACGAGACCGTATTTGAGGAATCCACCATCAGGGTTGATTTGATCAACTTCATCAGCTGATGCAATTTTTAACACTTTTTTATTGAATTCAGTTCTTTTATGGTATCCCATTTGACCTGCCTGAGCTACAGTCCACATGGTTCTTCTTGGAGTCCAAGGACCAATTGAACCTACGTGTCTTCCTTTACCACTTCTAGTAGCTTTACCATACTGAATTCTAATATTCCATCTTTTAACTACACCTTGGAATCCTTTTCCTTTTGTAGTTGCGATTGCATCAACAAACTGACCTTCATTCAAGATGTCACTAGCTTTTACTTCGTTACCTAATAATTCCAAAGCAGTATTTAATTTTTCTTCAGGATTTGCTCCTCCTATACCACATTCAAATATATCCGGTTTCTTCTTAGGTACGCTAGTTACTTTCGGATTGGTGTGTACTAAGACTTTGATATCTTCTGTGCGATCTAAAACACCTTGTATTTTTGCAATAGCTTCAGACTTGTTGTATTCTTTAGGAAGTGAGATTTTCCTAGAGAGTTCTTCATCCAAATTATCTGCAAGTACTTCAGTGATTACTTTCAATCCACGAGAAGTTCTTTCATATGCTCTTATTCCCATCACTACGACCGGAGGGACTTCCAATACGGTTACTGGAGTAAATATTTCCATACCATTAGTTGGAGAGTTTTTATCGGTATCTGTGACCAAAGCATGAGTCATACCGACTTTATACCCTGCGAGGCCTAGTAATTTTGGTTCATCATTTTGCGGCCAAGCCTTTACTCTAGGGGTTTCTTTTGCTGCTCTTTTCCTTGGACTAAAAGCAACAGACCCTTTTCTTGGCTGGTGATGTCTTACCATTCATTAACCTCCTTAATATACATTTTTCCTTTATTTCAATTATTTTAAATTTTTTTTATGGCTTTAAAAAAAAAGCCATTTTGACAAAACCATGCAAGCACGATTTCATCGAATAATAAATAGCTGTAAAAATGATTACAACTAGATAAATATTATTTTAATATATTCTAAATGAGCTAAAATTCATTTGAAGCACAATAAAGAATTTATTCAATGCATAAATTATTCTGCGCTAAGTTATTTTTGGAGAGTCCCAAAAATATCAATGTATAAAAAGTTGAGCAAGTAATCTATTAGCAGTGTAAAAACTAATAAACGAAGTGAATTAATATCTCATAAAGTTGAATAAAGAAAGCGTAGCGACAACTGCCTCTTCAGTTCTAACAGTTTCAGTACCCTGATTCGGAATGGTATTTAATTTGATTAAATCCCAATTTGCATTAGATACATCTTCCTGAATTGAAGAATAAGGGCCACCAAATAAAATAGCAATACTTTTAGATTCTTCTACTTTATGCTTTAATTCATCAAAAATAGAATCAATATAATCTCCATATCTTGTAGTTTCAATTACAAGATCCGGTTTAATTAATTTTAAGCTATTTTTAAGACTCTTATTAGAGGATATTACATCATATCCCCAGTAAATGTCATCTGGTTTATCAGGTGTGACTATTACTTCTTTCTTAGCTATTTTAGCAATTTTAAAGTCAAAAATCTTTTTGACTGAAAGTTGCTCTTTGCAGAATGCAAGTTTATCCATACCAATATCCACAAACGTTCCCTTATTGTTTCGCTTGACTGTGAAACCTTGCCTATAATCACCGACGTCAGGTTGATTATTCAAGGGATGATGCGGAGTTCTAAGCGGCGGCAGTATTCCTACATGCTTGAGTTCCTTTTTAATCGGAAATGCCTGTTTCCTAAGGTACTGAGGCGTGTCCATAAAACTTAAAACTTCAGCCATGAATGCTGCGTCACTTTCCCCATCTTCATTTTTCACATGATCATCGTTGTAGATAATCACATTATCTGCTTGAAACACGGCCAAAGCCCTGCCTAGAATTCCCACTTTGTAAGTACGAACCTTCAGGTCTTTAGACTCAGATAAAAACGAATTTGGAATAAATATAGATAGCTCATCTTTATACATCATACATAATATATTATGTAAAGTATATAAAGATTACCCTACATCTATAGCTTCACTAAAATAGATTTACACATTTTTAAAGTATTATATCAATTATAATACCCGTAGCTCTTTTTATGCTACCAACTTTTTTATACTCAGAGAATATATTACTATTATATATCAAGTATCTACTATATAAAGGTATTGTTTTTTAGCATGAAAAATAGGAAAAAAATAAGGTTCTTAAAAAAATTAAATAGCTTTTTTAAGTTAAATTTCTGCCCGTATGACAATTACGTCAACATCACGTGATTCTTTGGTATGAAATTCATATATTTTTGGAATTGAGAATGAATACCTGAAGATATGGGTTATTGTAAATGACAGGCTTTCATAATAATTAATTAAAAAATCTTCAGTTGAGGCCATGTGAAAGGAATACAAAACATCAGGAGACAATTCATAAGCCTTTTTGACGAATTTCAAATCAGCTCCCCTGTCCGCCCTCTTTTGAGATCCGAAAGGGGGATTCTGGAATATCGTATCGACATCAAAATCATTTCCCAACTCACAGACATCACTTACTATATAATTAATATTGTCAATGCCAAAATCACCGGCACATTTACGAGCCATTTCAACTGCGTCCTCATCAATGTCAACGCCAATGGCTGAATTTGCCCCAAGAAGCATTGAACCGATTGAGAATATTCCGCAGCCACAACCCAAGTCAAGAATATTTCTGTTTTCGATATCTCCCAGAGATAAAGCGTTCCAGAGCAAATCGGAAGCTATGACTGAGGGAGTTGCGTACTGCTCAAGCTCCACTTTTGGTTTCGGATGATTTGGAATTGATTGAATTCTCATTTCAAGATGTTTTTTTCTGGTAATTTTTTTCATTTCATCAACATATTTATTATTTGTATTACATATAATTATATTATTAAAGAAAAATTTTTTCGAGGTTTCAAATGTTTGAAAAAGTATTAATTGCAAATAGAGGAGAAATTGCGATTAGGGTTATGCGTGCATGCCGTGAACTTGACATAAAAAGCGTAGCCGTATACTCTGATGCAGATAAGACCTCCCTTTATACAAATTATGCGGATGAAAGCTATCCTTTAGGTAATCCTTCACCTGCCAAATCCTATTTGAATATTGAAAAGATAATCAATATTGCCAATGAAGCTGGAGCTGATGCAATTCACCCAGGATACGGATTTTTAGCAGAAAATCCTAAATTTGGAGAAGAGTGTGAAAAAAACGGAATAAAGCTTATCGGCCCTAGCGGAAAGGTCATTCATGAAATGGGAGACAAGATTACGTCAAAGGCATTGATGAAAAAGGCCGGCGTTCCGGTCATTGAAGGTACTCCCGAAGGTGTCAGCGATATTGAAGAAGCAAAGGAAATAGCCAGACAAATCGGATATCCCGTAATTGTCAAGGCTTCTGCAGGAGGCGGAGGAATAGGTATGCGTGCTGTCTATGAGGAAGAGGAACTCGTGCGTGCAATCGAATCCACACAATCCGTTGCAGCCACAAACTTCGGTGATTCAACTGTATTCATTGAAAAGTACCTTGAAAAACCAAGGCACATTGAATTCCAACTGTTGGCTGACGAACATGGAAACATCATTCACGTGGCGGACAGGGAATGTTCAATCCAGAGAAGACACCAGAAGCTGCTTGAAGAAGCTCCTTCCCCAATCATGACCGATGAATTGCGTGAAGAGATGGGTGGAAGCGCCGTTAAGGCAGCAGAATACATCGGATACACAAGCGCAGGTACAGTAGAGTTCCTTTATGACAACGGAAACTACTATTTCCTTGAAATGAACACCCGTATTCAAGTGGAACACCCAATTACCGAGCTTGTAACCAATACGGACCTCATTAAAGAACAGATCAGGATTGCCGCCGGAGAAGAGTTAAGCTATGAGCAAAACGACATTAAGGTAAACGGCCACGCAATCGAATGCCGTATCAATGCAGAAGATCCTTTAAATGACTTTGCACCTAATCCTGGTAAAATTACAGGTTACAGATCTCCTGGAGGTCCGGGAGTACGTCTGGACAGTGGAGTCTACATGAACTATACCATTCCTACATTTTACGATTCAATGATTTCCAAACTGATTACCTATGGAAGAAACAGGGAAGACGCCATTAACAGAATGAAAAGAGCATTGAGCGAATACATCATTTTAGGCGTTAAAACCACAATTCCATTCCATAAGGCTGTTTTGAGAAACCCTAATTTCATTAGCGGAGATTTGAATACTCACTTTATTGACCAGTACAAGAAAGGAATCGAAAGCGAAATGGATAACGTCATTGCCGAGGATGCGGACTACGTTAACAGGCTCAAATCCACATTCATGCCTGGCAAAAAGATAGCTGCCATTTCTGCAGCGGTCGGTTCCTATCAAAACATGGCAATGAGTCATAAGGCTAAAAAATAATTTAATGGGGATTAAAATGGAAAATGAAATTATAAACCTGTTAAAAAGAGAAGAAAAGTTATCTGACAAGACTATTGATGAAATCCGTGAAGTCAAAATCCATGATTTTGCAGACATAATCAAGGAAATGGGACAGGAAGAAACCGAATACCTGAAAAGGGAAGAAATCGTTGATGGTTTGGATACAAAAATAATCGGAAAAGAGATGTATATCTTTAAGGAAGTAATGTCCACAAATACTGTTGCAAAATTCCTATCCCTAAACAATGTTTCAAACGGATGTGTAATTCTTTCAGAAAAGCAAAGCAAAGCAAAAGGAAGACTTGGAAAAGCATGGCAATCCCCGTTGGGCGGAATCTGGTTATCCATGGTTTTAAATCCTCAGGTGGACCATTCAAAGATTTCAATGATTACCTTAGCTACTGGCGTTGCAGTCGTGAAAACCCTTGAAAAGCTTGGAATCGAAAGTGCTGAAATCAAATGGCCTAATGACGTGATGATTAACGGCAAAAAAATCTGTGGAATCCTTACAGAAGCCATTACAAAATTCAACACCATTGAAAACGTCATTATCGGAGTCGGAATCGATGCCAACTTTGACGTTCATGAACTTCCAGAAGAGCTTCAGGAAGGAACAACGACTTTAGGCATTGAACTTGGCCATAAAGTCAACGAAAATGAAGTAATCAGAATCTTCCTTGAAGAGTTTGAAAAAATTGGCTCAATATTCATGGATGGAGAATATGAAGCCATTCTGAAAGAATGGAGAAAATATTCCTACTCAATCGGAAAGATTGTGGAAGTAAGGGAACCATTCAGTAAACCTTATGACGCTTACGTCTTAGGAATAAGCAGAGAAGGCGCACTGGTCGTTGAAAAGATTGACGGAAGTTTAGAAAAAGTAATTTCCGGAGAATGCATTATTAAAAATTAAATACAATCTCCCTACATTCATCTTCATTAATAACCAATTCCTTAAGGTTATTGAATGAAGATACTATTTTTTTATTTAAATCATCCAAATCCAACTTGAAAGCATCACTTGTTGATAAATCGAATCTTATTGTAGCGGATGCTCCCGGCATTGATACCGGAGGAATGGTGATTATTCCATGCTCCTTCAATAAGATAAATGAGAATACGTAAGCAACGTCATCATCTGAGAGATTATGCTCCACGTCAAGCTCTGATGCCAAATCCTCAGGAGTTATCATGACCCCGGTCGGAGTGGATTTGAAATTGGTGAAACTTAAAGACAACAATTCCAATAGCTCATCCTTTCTTGAAAAGCTGTTGATTAAGTTGTCTCCATCGAAATTCTTGATACCGTTTACCATTGCAAGAATAGCTGGAGGCTGAGCTTCCAAACCGAACTGATTGACCTTTACCTTAATCTCATCAATCAATTCCTTTCTACCTGCCATTAATCCTCCCCTAGGACCCGGCATTAACTTATCCGTACTTGTTATTGAAATGTCAGCACCCAGATCGCATGCCTTCGGCTGGTTGAACACAACAGTTCTAAGCCTTGCTCCAGAAGCGTCATCAACCATTACCGGAATATCCTTTTCATGAGCCATTTCAATGACCTTTTTGAAGTTGTCCAGGTCAATGACCTCATGGTCCATCGTGGAGCCGGTAATTACCACAAGGGAAGTGTTTTCAGGTATGAAAAATTCATCAAAATCATCTGTTTCACTGTAATTGGCACCTACTAGAGCACAGCTTCTTGGAATTGAAGGGTGCGCAGGCAGCTTGGCCAGGTAGTGAACCACATTAGTATTTTCACCTACAAGAGTTAATATCGTTGCAAGAATTCCTGATGAAGTCCTGTTTAGAGGGAGAACCTTTTCACCACCCATATGCTCAATTCCGACTTTTTGAAGTTCCTCTTCGAAAATGGCCGGACCGACATAGGTTTCCAGAAGGTTAATTTCGGAAGGACTTGCAATGAATCCTCCGGATAAACCTGTCAAGTCGTATAATGAATCACGGGACTTGTTTAAAACCCAATCCTTAATTATGGCAAGGGCATTTTCCCTTTTCTTGACTTCATCCAATGAGTTGTTAACTATCATTTAAATATCATCCATTTCTAATTTGAAATCTGATAAAGCTTCTAAAAATGGTTTTAAATCTTTTTCAGTTAATGGAATGGAAGTGTATTGTTCTTCTTCAGGTTCCTCATAGGAATATTCGGCGTCGAGAATCTTTCCTTCAGGAGTAACCCATATCATTAAACTGTCGCTGACGGTGTCAGATTTTTTGGTAGGCGGGAAAAATATTTCAAAAGAAGTACCTAATTGAGAAAAAAACTTTTCTTTTTCCTCTTCAGATTTATTACATTTTTTAATTTTCCTAATTCTTGATTTTAATCTTTTTTCTGCAAGTTCATTTAAGTCAGACATTTTCAAAAACTCCTTAATTTAGTAACTATACATATTTTTAAAATTATATTATATAATGGTATCTTCAATCATATAAACTGTTGCCTTTACTGTCCATTGCAACGATAAGCGGTCCGAAATCCTTGACCTTTAAATTCCATATTGCCTCAGGCATTCCCAAATCGAGCCAGTCAACGCTCTCTATTTCCTCAACAGCATCAACATACAAAGCGGCGCATCCTCCGGTCGCCACAACATAAATCGCCTCATTTTCAATCAGGGCTTGACGGACAGTGTCATCCATACCTCCCTTTCCGATAACTATTTTCGGACCCATTGCGATTACATCGCTTTGATAGGGATTCATACGCATGGAAGTTGTCGGTCCTATAGCCACCATTCTGTAATTTCCGTCCTCTTCGGCGATAATTGGTCCTGCATGGAAAATTGCGGCTCCGGAAATGTCTCTTGGAGCACCCTCTTCAAGTATTCTTTTGTGAGCCTGATCCCTTGCAGTCAGTATGTGTCCGGTCAGGCTGATTACGTCACCCGCTTTCAAATCAGCAAGACTTTCATTTTTAATCGGTACGTTAATATCTATCACCATTTATTACACCTATAATAAAATATATATTATTTAAAAAAACAAACTTAGATATATATAAATTTTTTAGATTTAATAAAGTTAATGGATAAAGTGTGAAAGTATGTCAAGTATGGGCAGCGTTGCAGGATTGTCAAAATATATTAAAACCCTTCCGAATACGGAAAAGTCAATTTGCGGTATTGCAGTAATAAGTTTCCTGACGGGAATTATCTATTTTTCCATTACGCTTAAGGAATTGACTTTCACAGACGTAATAACAGGAGGAATAATAAGCTTTGCAGTATTGGGAATAAGTTCCATACTGAGCGGAAGCCTTAACCAGCAGGGAGTGAAGGTACTGCATGGAATAAACCTGAAAATAAAGCATTCAATGTTTTTATCACTGCTTTCCATGTCTTTCCTTGCATTTGTAATCATTGTCGGCGGAATCATTACAAGGATATTTGGAATTGACCTCCTGATTAATTCCATGGTATTCGGATGCGTACTCATTTACGGGTTCAATACTCTTGTATTATGGAGTACAACCCAAATAGGATTCGGAAAATCCGCCGTTATCGCAACATTCCAGCCGTTATTAATACTGGCCATGGGCGTTCTGGTACTCTTTTTATCAACTGACGCGTCATTCTTTTCAACGCCGGTAATGGTCAACATAATCATCAAGACTGTTGTTGCATGCCTGATATTCGTTCTGGCAATATATTCATTCATCATAGTTGCCGCTTCACCTTTGAAAAAAAATCTTGGAATCGGAATGCTGGATTTGATAAGCCTATTTATTGCCCACATGAACGAAGGGTCAAACCTTCTGGAATCCACATTCGAGAATATGGGCGAATCAATTGATACATTAGTCACTTTCATAAGCTTTAAGGGCGAAAATGGCATCAAGTCATTATTCATTTCCCCGTCCGTGCATCCGGGACCTCTCGGCAACATCGGGGGATCCAACATGCCTACCATTCTTTCAGGCAAATTCGACCACTTCACCATGGTGGCTCACGGACCGTCCACACACGACTTCAACCCGATTTCAACTTCAGAAATCGACAAAATCGAAAAAAGCGTGAAGGAAGGCCTTGCAGAAGTGGAATATTCCAAAAAGGCAAGTACGTTCAAAAGGTATTCCTCCAATGCCGCAAACGTAGGAGTGCAGTTTTTCAACAAGGGAATGGTAATCCTTTCCACATTCGCACCGAACGGAAGCGACGACATTGAATTCGGCGTCGGCCTTACCATGATGACCCAGAGCATAAGCAAATGTAACGTTAAGGATTCCATAATCGTTGACTGCCACAATTCATTCACTCCGGAAAGCGGTGAAGTCCTTCCCGGAAATGCTGAGGTATTTGACCTTATAGACGTCATCAACAAGATTGAAGTGGAAAACGTCGAATACCAATCTATCAAGGTCGGATGTCATGCTGACGTCATGGGAGATCTTGACAAGCATGAGGGAATCGGAGAAAGCGGATTGAAGACCATGATCATTGAAGTTGACAATCAGAGAACTGCATATGTGCTATTTGATTCAAACAACATGGAAATAGGCTTCAGGCAGGAAATAATCGATGCAACAAAAGACCTGGACATCGACGAGATTGAAGTGATGACAACGGATACCCATACCGTAAATACATTGTCCAGGGGATACAATCCGGTCGGAATAGAAAAAAGGCCCGAAATAATAGAATATGTAATAAAAAGTATAAAATTAGCTATCGATGATTTGGAAGAAGTTGAAGTTGGAACTGGAACTAAAAAAATCAAGAATCTAAACACTTTCGGCCCTAAAAACTCAACCGAACTTATCTCAACGATAAGCTCAATCGTTGCCGTCAGTAAGATAATAGCTCCAGTTTTATTAATTACCGCGTTATTTATAGTATTTATATGGATATTTTACGGCTACATATAGTTAGCAATCAATACCCATACGATAATCCATGAGAAAAAGAACGGGAAAAACCAGTCCCATATTTTTTGAGATCGGTCTAATTCTTCATTTACTATCTTATTAGTAGTCTTAGATAATGCGTAAACAGCTATAATGGCAAGCAACAAGCCGACCATATCGTTTTTAAATCCTAATGCGCCTATTGTGAATAATCCTGATATGACACCGACAATTATTCCAACAATGACACTGACGGATGTAAGTTTAATTGTATCGTCCAAGATATTTCCTCCAAAAAATAAATTAAATAGAATAAATATAATTTAATAATTAATAGTATATTAAAGTATTGATAATTAAAGGTGTTTAATATGAAAGCAATGTCTAACGTAGACATTTTTACAATTAGTGATGAACTTAATAATTTATTGACTGGCGCAAGAGTGGACAAATCATTCCAGCCTACCAAAGATATCGTAGTTATGAGATTTCACGTTGCTGGAACCGGCAGAGTAGATTTGGTGATGCAGTGCGGTTCAAGAATACATACCAGCAAATATCCTCTTGAAAATCCCACCAATCCGCCAACGTTTCCAATGCTTTTAAGAAAAAGGGTTAAAGGAGCTCACGTTGAAAGCGTAAAGCAGCACAATTTCGACAGAGTAGTTGAAATTAGAGTCAAAAAGGATAAATACTACACCATCGTGGTTGAACTCTTCGACAAGGGAAACATCATTCTTTTAGATGAGGAAAACAATATCATATTGCCTCTTAAAAGGAAACACTGGTCAACAAGGGACATAAGCTCCAAAAAGGAATACATATTCCCTGAAGAAAGGGGCATCAATCCGATTACGGTTACCGAAGACGGCTTTAAGGAAATCATCATAAATTCCGAAAGCGACATCGTAAGAACCCTTGCAGTCAACGGTTTCGGAAGCCTATACGCGGAAGAGATAATCCAGAGAGCGGATATCGACAAGAACACCCCGACAAAGGATTTGACAGACGGTGAACTTTCAAGACTGTTCAACTCACTGAAGGAAGTCTTTGACATACTAAGAAACGAGGAATATAAGCCGCAGATTGTAAAGGACGGAAGAAAGGAAGACGTCGTTCCTTTGGATCTTGTTAAGTATGACGGCTTTGAAAAAACATACTATGAAAACTTCAATGAGGCCTGTGACGAATACTATTCCAAAAAGGTCAACACCGACATCAAGGATGTCAAGGAAAGAGCCTGGAACAAGAAAGTAAACAAGTTCGAAAAAAGATTGAATCTGCAGCAAGAAACCCTTGATAATTTTACAAGAACAATCGAAACTAGTCAACATAAGGGAGAGTTAATTTATTCTAATTACACGACCATTGAAAATATAGTAAATGTCGTCAACACAGCTATCAGTAAAGACTATTCTTATAAGGAAATCGGCAAAACTCTCAAGAAAGCCAAGGAGGACGGGATGGCCGAAGCCCAGATTTACGAGTCAATCGACAAGATGGGCGTTTTGACCTTGAACATTGAGGGCGAATCAATAATTATCGATCCAAGCCTTTCAATACCTGAGAACGCTGAAAACTATTATGAAAAAGCTAAAAAGGCCAAAAGAAAATCCAAAGGTGCCGTCATAGCTATTGAAAATACCAAAAAGCAGCTTGAAGAGATAAAGGCCAAAAAGGAAATTGCCATGGAGAACATTTCAATTCCTAAAAAGCGCGAGAAGAAGAATCTCAAATGGTATGAAAAACTCAGATGGTTCATCACCTCAGACAACACTTTGGTCGTCGGCGGTCGTGACGCTGCCACCAATGAAGCCATTGTGAAGAAATATCTTGACAATAATGATATTTATCTGCATGCAGATATACATGGTGCAACTTCAACTGCCGTAAAATTAGGTGGCAAGTCATTAAATGACACAATCCTTAAAGAATCCGGCGAGTTTGCAGCTTCATTTTCATCTGCTTGGTCGAAAGGTTTCACAACACAGGACGTATTTTGGGTTCATCCGGACCAGGTTTCAAAAACTCCCGAAGCGGGCGAATTTCTGGCCAAGGGATCATTCGTCATAAGGGGAAACCGAAACTATATCAGAAGCGCAAGGGTAAAGATAGCTATTGGAATAGTTGACTACGAAGGAAAAAGAATAATGGCCGGACCTGTGGAGGCACTTGAGGCACACTGTGACAATTATGTAGTTTTAAAGCCAGGATACACCAAAAAAGAGGCAATAGCCAAAAAGATACTGCATAAGATTAATGAGGATGATTTAATAACACTGGATGACATCATAAGAGTATTGCCATCCGGAAAATGCGATATCGATGAAGAGTATCATCAAAGAAAAAAATATGAGAATTAATCCTGATAGTTTTCAGGATTATATTCAAAGTATTCGTTAGGATTTAGGATTACTGTGTTTATTTTTGGATTAAACTGCATTACAAAGTTTGCAAATACAGTTGGGTCTTGTTCTATAGGCGGGAAAGTGTTATAATGCATAGGAATAGTAATTTTAGGGTTTAGCCACATAGAAGCAAGAGCCGCTTCGAAAGGTCCCATTGTGAACTTGTCACCGATAGGAACCATCACAATATCCGGTTTGTAAATATCACCGATTATCGTTTTCATATCACCAAATAAACCAGTATCACCACAGTGGAATATTGTAGTTCCGTCTTCAAAAGTAATCAGAAAGCTTGCAGCAACTCCGCCAGGAACGACTTCCTCGACCATGTCTATGTCTGAGGAGTGCTTTGCATCAAGCATCGTGAACTTGACGCCTCTGTAAATGAAGGAACCTCCTATATTAACGCCTATGGTTTCAATACCTTGCTTAGATAAGAATAAAGATATTTCATGAATAGCTGCAATGGGAGCGTTTGTGGAATTGGAAATATCCATTGCATCACCCAGATGGTCTGAATGACCGTGGGTAACAAGAATAATGTCCGGATTCAATTCCTCAACGGGAACAGGACAGGACGGATTGTTGCTGATAAAAGGATCAATCAGAATGTGAACGTCATCATCGGTTATGATTTCGAAAGCTGAATGACCCAGCCATCTAATCTCCATCAGGCTGTGCCCCCAATACTATTTAAGATTACGTTTTCATCCAGATTGGATGCTATGTTCCATGTTTTTTCAAAGTCGGAACGGATATTTGAAATAGATATTCTGTCATCATAAATAGCACCGTATTCACTGTCTCCTGCAGGATATCCGTCTGAAATAATCATTGCGTAAGAATCATCAGTAATCAAGTTGACAACATGCACTTTAGGCACGGTCTTGATGTGAACTCCCTGTTTTAAAAGGGAAGCGATTAATACTGTGTATGAAATGTCTGAGAGGTCAAATTCGTCTATGATGACTCTTGAATAGATTGTAGGCACGTGTGACAAGAACCTGTCAGATAATGTGTTCAGTGAAGGAATTTCAAGCATGATTTCCTTGTTAACACCGACAGCCAGTTCTTCAAATGCCTCTTGGGATGAAATCAGACTGTCGTCCTTTAAGACGCTGCCTTTAAGTGAAGATGGAACAGGAAGCTTTTCAGGATGGTTGATATCGATTTCAATGTCCCTTGCCTGAGGGGTTTCGGATACCCTGCTGATTTCAGGTTCGATTTCTTCAGATAATGCTTTCCTGATTTCTTCGGATTTGTCCTCGACAGGAGTAATTTCATCATAAATTTGATTAGCTGAACGTTTTTTAGGTTTTCTAGTAACTTTAATTGGTTTTTCATAGTAAGGAGTGAAATCTAATTCATTTTCCAAATCCAAATCCTTTTCTTCCCTGTTAACTACACGCAATACTGCTTTGGATTCGTCGATATCAGGGACAGCAAAGAATTCTCTAGGAGATTGGGAAGAAGGTTCTTCTGATTCGTAATATTCCCATAATCCACTGTCATCAATATCAGCACCGTAATCATAATCATCATTTTCATCCCTCATTATTAACGGACCATTATTGTCAAAATTCTTTCTTGAAGAAGATTTTCTTTTTGGCAAATTAATGGATGATGTATTGAAATCTGCTGAATTCAAGAACTCTTTAATTAGACCACTGGTTTTTTCGGCATTAGCATCCACGAAATAGCTAATGACCAGCACAATACCGACTATTGCTATTAAAAAACCGACCATCAATAAAACATCTACAAGGTTATAAACCATCACTTCATAGGTTATAACCACACCAACTACAAATAAAATAATTCCTGATACAAATTTTAATGAATTTCCCAATTTGTTCACCCTTCATCAATTAATATTCACTCTAATACTATTATCTATTGATTACACTACTTATAAACCTAATGGTTGAAAAACTCTAACAAAGCAATAAAATTGTTCTCAAAAAAACATTTTATTTAAATCTATCCGAAATATGACTTTAAGTAATGTTCATATCAAAGGGAATGCAACAGTAATATGGTGAAGAAAAATGAATATTCTGAAAAAAATACATAAAGACAATACCGGTCAAGGCGCCGCCGAATACATTCTTCTGTTCGGAGGCGTCATAGTAATTGCTCTTTTAGCACTAACCATCTACAGATCATATATGGAAACCAGTGACAAAAGTTTAAAAGCAAAAGACGACATAATTGATGTCAGGAATACTATATTGGACAACAGGACACATGTTTAGAAAAATAGACAATAAAGGACAAAGTAGTGCTGAATTAATACTCATAATTGGCGGGCTGCTGGTTGTGGTATTGTTTGTCGGGAGCTATATCTCAAGCATAACCGGCACTACTCAAAGCTCTTTCAAGACATTATTGAGTCAGGAAAGAGAAAAATTAATAAATAAAATATAAGGGGAGAGATTCTCTCCTTATTCATCTAAAACTTTGTTTAAACATTCATTCCAAGATTCGGAAGTGATGTTGGTTAACTTCATTGAAGTTCTGCTTATTTGCCTAATGTTTTGAGGACATGCGGTTATGCATGCTCCGCATAAATTACAGAAAGTCAAGTTAGTAACTGCTTTTCCGTCAACGATTTCAACCGCATTGCATGAACAGACGTCCTGACATGCGTGGCATGAATCGCCTTTACAGACGCTTTCTTCGGTTTCAACTACTTCTAGCTTACCTTCAAACGGTTTTGTGACGTTAATCGCATCAACCGGACAGATTTCCTTACACCAGCTGCAGTTAACGCACTCGTTTTCAATGATGAAAGTAGTACCGGTAACCTCAGGAACTTCAATTTGATCTTGCAGCATACAGGTTGAACAGATTTCGGTAATCGCATCCTGAGGACAAACTCTCTTACAAACTCCGCAGAATACGCATTTTGACGGATCAACTTCAATGCTGCTGTTTGATAAATCCACACTTGATGTCGGAACGTTAGTGATTGTTATTGCGCCCGGAGGACATAATTCAGCACAGAATGAACAATAGATACATTTCTCATCATCAATATCTATTTCCCCTCTGACCAGCGCTTCCCTTGCAGGCAAATTCCTTTCAAACACTATTGCGTCCCTTGGACATGCAATGGCGCATCTGCCGCAGTAAACACAATCATCTTCACATACATCAGATTCAACTTCCCAAGTAGGATAATTGGCCATTTCCTTAATGTCATTACCGTCAACTGTCAATGATAATGCATCGAACGGACAGGCAACTGAACATATACCGCATAAAACACATGAATCAGCGTTTACAGAAAGATAATCCATTTCAATCAATCCACGTGCTATCGGCACTATAGGTCCCAATCTTAAGGAAGTTGTTGGACAAACTTCACTGCAGATTCCGCATCCTAAACATTTGGAATCATCATATTTCAACTTACGAATTTCAGAACCAGTTCTCTCTACATTAAACATATACTATCCCTCTCATGCTTTGGATATAGCTTGGTTAGGACAATTCTGAATACATAAATCGCAATCATCACAATTTTCAGGGACGATTTTTACGTCACCGTCTTCTTCTATGATTGCTCCTTGTTCACAGAGTTTAATGCATAAACCTTGAACTGGACAATTTTCAATATGTCCGCAAACATCAGAATCAATTTTAACTGCCATATAACCACCTCTAATTACATAACTTCATTAATTTTTTTATAAAATTAACAGGTCATGCTAGTTAATTATTTATCGAAATGTATTAATAAACATATCGATTATATTTTCTGATTTTTTAGAATTAACCCGTTTTTATTTATTTCGCCCCTCCTAATTCTAGTGGACGAAATCGGATTTCCATCTTCGGCAAGTACAAAACTAACAACAACAATATCAAGAGGTTTCATATCTTTTGAAGCTCTAATCTCATTGATTTTAACTGCAGTAGGTTCAGTCTCTTCACTGACAACGATAGCGTCAAAATCCGCATCATAAATGGTAGTTCCATATGGGTCATCAAGTGACACAACATGAAAATTACTTTTGTTCGAGAAAAACAGCTTAAGATTTCCCATCCTCTCTTTACAAGAATCAATATCTCCCTTTTGTCCCCCGAAGGCATCTGAAGTCACGCCAATCTCGACCCGATTGCCTATTTCAAAAGCGGTTGATAATAATTTCTTATGGCCGTCATGAAATTTATCGAAAGTTCCACCAACAGCCACTTTATTATACCTATTATTTCCCATAATGTTGCCCGGTTAGTTTGTAATTAAGAATTTATGCAAACTATTATAAATTATTAGCTATTTGAAAAAAGAAATTAATCAGAAAGGAAGGGAAGCATAGTATCCCTTAAGCTGATAATTGTAGTTATTCCAGTTATTGACCTGGCCAGGCAAGTTTCTGCGGTTTATTGAATCGCTGACAATCCAAGTGTTTTCAACTAAAACCTGAGACCATACATGACCGTCAACGTCGCCGTCATTGAATACACACGTTCCGTGAACATATCTTGCAGGAAAACCGGCAGCCCTGTACAATGCAATTGACAGATGAGCCTGATCTACACAGTTTCCTGCCTTATTGTGCAAGGTTCCAACAGCGCCGTATTTGGTATTGTAATAGTAGCTGTAAGGTATGTCCCTAACGAATTCGAATATTGCCCAGACCTTATCCAAAGGATTTGTAAGGCCTTCGGTCAGCTGTCTTGCAAGGGCAACGATTTCGGCATTTGAAACCTGACAGTTTCTGGAATCTGACAGATATGCGTCCAAATTGGAAATAGTGTTTTTGACATTCAATACACTGTCAGATACATGGATGTATGACTGGCCGGCGTCATTTTCCTTAATGTAGTTATAGACGATAGGGAAATCTCCTCCCGGCAAATTGTTAACTTGGATTGTGGCTACACCCTGAGCATTGGTAGTTGCGCGCTTGGATACACCATTATACGTAAACTCGACGACCGCATTCGGAATCGGATTTCTATATGCGTCAAGAAGCGTCACTGAATAATCCCGGGTCATACGTGCAATGGTGTTTAAATCACTTGCAATGAAAATGCTGCCGTCAACCAGAATATGATTGGATTTGCTCTCTGCATTATAAATATTATTGTTCAATGAAGTTTTGATTTCATAATATCCCACCGGCTGATTTATGTTGAGTTTGGCAACGCCTGAAGCGTCCGTGGTTCTTGTGTATGAAGAACCGGAAAAATCAAAGATAACGTCAATTCCCTGCAAAGGAGCATTATTTGCATCGGTTAATGTTGCGGTAAATGCACCTCTTTCACCATAATCAAAGGCAAGGTCACTGGTAGTGAAATAGGCCGGAAGCTTTGATACGGTTATGGTATTTAATCCCCGGTTATAATCCAAATCGTCAACGTCGCCATGGCTGTATGAAATATCATAAGTGCCCGGAACCAGGTTAATGGTCAGGCCCGCAACTCCATTTTCATCGGTAGTGCGGTCATATGAATTACCGTTGATATTAAAGGTAATTGTCCTGTTTGCCAAAGGATTGGATTTCAAATCTGTTAAGGTAACCTGGAACTTGGAGCCGTCCTTATAAACCATCTTTAAATCCTTTCCGATTAATTTGGTGGTCGGATTTTCCACGGTTAAAGTTACTGATGACTTGTACGGATTATAGTTCTTGTTTCCCTTGAATTCAAATCCGAGAGTGTAATTGCCAACGGAAACGTCTGAAATGGTAATCGTTGCAACGCCTTCCTCATCAGTGACTGCAGTTACAGTGCCACCGTTGCAGCTGAAATCAATTGAGTTTAAAGGAATGGTCTTGTTGTTTGTGCCCATTAACGTAACGCTGTAGTCCCTTTCAAGGCCTGCGATAATATGAGCGTCACGGGCTTCAATGAGTGAATCTGATTTGGAAACTGTTATTGTATTTGAAACTGACAATCCTTTTGAATTAGTGGCCGTTATCACATATTCTCCAACGTCAAGATTGATATTCAAACGTGCATTGCCCTCATTATCGCTTGCACGCGTGTAATAAATACCGTTAATGTTGAAAGTTACATCGCTTTTGGCCAATGGATTGCCATTATCGTCAATAACATGAGCTGTGAATCGGCTTCCGTCCCTATAGCTCATTTTCAAATCTTCGGCAGTTATTGTGGGAAGCACTTCAATGTTGTTTGAGTGCATCTCGCCGTTAATTGGATGGGCTGAAGTGATTGTGTAGTTTCCGGGATTCAAATTGATATTCATTCTGGCAACGCCATTGTCATTAGTGGTTCTTGTATAGAAAACCCCATTGATGTTGAAGGTAACGTTCTGATTGGTTACAGGATTTCCCACATCGTTTACGACAGTTACATAATACTGGGAGTCATTTTTATAGTATTTTACAAGATCCTCCGCATATAAAGTGGTGAGTACAGATATATCATTTGAAGACATTTCACCGTTTGCGGGATTGATTGCGGTTAAAATGTATTCTCCTGAAGGCAGATTGATGTTAAGCCTTGCAGTGCCCTTTTCGTTGGTCTTTCTTTCATAATAAACGCCGTTGATGTTGAAGGTAACTGCGGTATCGACTAACAGATTGCCTTGGGTATCGACAAAGGTGGCATAATACTGGGTATCGTTTTTAAAGTACTTTTCAATGTCCTGCCCGCTGATTGTTGAGAGTACCTTAAGGACATTAGTGGCATTGCAGGCCGCATAAGTGTCCGTTCCGGAATAATAGGACGTTATATCATAGCTTCCGGAATTCAGGTTTATCTTTATGGAAGCAATACCATTATCATTGGTTACTCTCGTATAGTTATTGCCGTTGATGCTGAATATTACACTCTGATTTGACAGTGCTGTGCCGTTAACGTCAGATAATGCGACCTTAAATGAGGTCCCGTCCTTATAATACATTTCAGTATCATTTGCAGTTAATGAAGTAGTTACACTTCCATTAACCAGGATATCACCGAATTCATCCTGAGAAATCAGTTCTGATGAGAAATCGTCACTTGCATTATTTAAATCCAGCGCTGAAACTGAAGATACAGCAAAAAAGAATATTAAAACAATAGTAAAAATCATTGCGTATTTTTTGTTTGAAATTTTTCCACCCCAGTACTCATTACCAAAATTTTTATAATTTGATAATATATAAATTTTTTTGATAGAATAATCTACAAAATAAAGCAGAAAAATATGTTAAAATTAATAAAAAATAGAATATTTTGTTAAAAAAAATAAAAAAAGATAAAGGAATTAATTAGAATGATATAGCTGCATAATATCCTTTTAAAGAATAAGCATAGTTATTCCAATTAACAACTTTACCGAAAGAGTTTCTAGTACTCGTTGCATCAGCTACAACCCACGTATCACCGATTAGAACCTGAGTCCACACGTGTCCGTAAGTGCTTCCGCTACTGAATGTACATGTTCCGTGCACATATCTTGCAGGAAGGTCGGCTGCCCTGAACAATGCAATCAGCAGGTGAGAATGATCTACACAGTTTCCTGTTTTTGCATTTAAAGTGCCTACAGCACCGTATTTGGTATCATAATAGAAGCTGTAGGATACCGTATCCCTCACGTAATTGAAAATTGCGGTAGCCTTTTCCACGGAAGTGGTTAAACCTTTCGTCAATGATTCCGCTAAAGCAACTATCGTCGGATTATCTGCCTGACAATTCTTGGAAGGATTCAAATAAGGTTCCAAATTGGTAATAGTGTTCTTTGAATCCAATACGCTTTGGGAAGTATAGATTACCAAGGATTTGATAGCTACTGAAGTAGGCAGTTTGGCCATTGAACCATAGTACACCATAACTCTGGTAAAGGCATAGACGATTCCATCATAACCGATTTTGCCTAATTCTGAGTCCACTGAATTTGGAGTGGTGCCTGAATCCATACTGTCCAGTATGCTCCTTGCAACAGCAACGTATTTATTTAAAACACCCATATTTGCAGCTGCACCAGGATTTGTTGGATTATTAACGTTAAATACGTACAGATTAGACTTATCACCATTATTTAAATTGTAAATGGCTTCTGAAAGCAGATATAAATACTGAGCAGTGGTAAATGTCAAATCACCGATAGTAACAGTTGAAGGCAATTTTGCATTCTTTTCAATATAGAGATTTACAGTATTTGCTGCTGAAACCAAACTTGCAATTGGAATCGCTCCAAATACATGAATATTGGCTTCACCCGCAGTATTATCTCCAGTATACCTGTAGACAATGAGATAATCTCCTTTTGCCAAACCGTCAATGGTTATTGATGCAACACCTTTTGAATCCGTTGATGCTGTTTTGGTAACGCCCGCATAGGTAAATTCAACTTCAGCGTTCGCCCTAGGATTTCCATAAGGGTCAAAGAGATATGCTGAGTAAGTGAACTTGTTTCCTGCAACGACTTCAACATCCCCGTCACTGGTCAGGGTTGAACCGTTGACCAGAACGTGCCTGGATAACTCTTCAGCCGCATAAACCACATTGTCAATTGATGCAGTGATGGTATAGAACCCTACATTAAGGCCTATATTCAATTTGGCAACACCTGAAGCGTTGGTAGTTCTGTTATATGAAACTCCGTTGATTTTAAAGGTAACCTGCATGTCTTTAACAGGATCGGCGTTGGTATCAGCCAGCCTTACGATAAATGGAGCTGTTTCACCACCATTCATTACCAAATCTTCCCCATAGAAAATTGCAACGAGTTTAGCGACGTTAATGATATTGGAAGATTGATAATAGTCTTCCGCATCAACTTCACCATGGGTGTAGGTAATTTTGTAAGAGTTAGGGAACAGGTTGATTTTGATTCTGGCGGTTCCGTTCGCATCGGTCGTACGGTTATAGTCAACACCATTAAGATTGAAAGTTATGGTTTCGTTGGCTAATGGATTTGAATCCAAATCGGTTAATGTAACGTTGAAGCTGGATCCGTCCTTATAAACCATGTCCAGGTCTTCAGCGGACAATATCACGGTTGAATTTGCCACAACAAAAGTGCTGTTGGATTTGCATGGATAATAATTAATGTCTCCAAGGAATCCGTATTCAACAGAATATGTACCGATTGAAATGTTGGAAATCGTAATGGTTGCTTCACCGTTTTCATTGGTGAGTGCGGTCACGTTTCTTCCAGCATATGAGAAATATACTGTAGCTGAACGGACTGACTTATTGTTTAATCCCATTAATGTAACCGTGTAATCCCTGTCAACGCCATAAATTATATGGGCGTTGCTGCCTGAGATAGTTGAATTACATTTACTGATGTTGATTACATTGGAAACGGAGAGTCCCTTATCGTTTGTAGCGGTTATGACATACTGACCGACGTCAAGATTAATGTTTAAGTATGCATTACCCTCATCATCACTGACACGGGTATAGTGAATGCCGTTGATATTGAACGTCACATTGCTTTTAGCCAATGGGTTGCCATTACCATCCAAAACATGTGCCTTGAACCTGCTTCCGTTCCTATAAATCATATCCAAATCATCTGCGAATATTGTAGGCAATACCTCAATATTATTGGAATGCATTTCATCATTTACAGGATTGATTGTAGTAATAGTGTAATTTCCCGGATTAAGATTGATATTCATCTTAGCTATACCACTTGAATCAGTAGTACGATTATAATAAACACCATTAATGTTAAAGGTTACGCTTTTGTTGATTAATGGATTGCCTGTAGCGTTCAGGACACTAACATAATACTGAGTATCGTTCTTATAGTACTTTACAATATCAGCCGCATATAAAGTAGTCAATACAGTAACGTCATTTGAATGCATTTCACCGGTAACCGGGTTGATTGCAGTCAATACATAATCCCCTGAATGAAGATTGATGTTAAGTCTTGCCGTTCCGTTTTCATTGGTCTTCCGTTCATAATAAACGCCGTTGATGTTGAAAGCAACAGTGGTATTGTTCAGCAAGGCGCCCTGACTGTTGACGAATGTAGCGTAATATTGAGTAGCATTTCTATAATATTTCTCAATATCGTCTCCGGAAATCGTAGATAACACTTTAATAATATTTGTAGCATTGCAAGGTTCGTAAACACTTGTTCCTTCGTAATAAGATGCTATGTCATAGCTTCCTGAATTCAGATTGATCTTAATGGAAGCCGTACCGTTTTCATTAGTAATTCTAGTGTAATTATTACCGTTGATTGTAAAAATTACGCTCTGATTTGTTAATGGAGTACCGTTAACATCAGACAATGAAACTTTAAATGAATTTCCACTATTAAAGTAAAATTCGCTATCATTTCCAACCAATGACGTTGCAACTGTCCCATTAGCCAGAATATCATCAGAGATATATTGAGATTGCAAAAATCCTTCATCATCATGAGAAATAGTCTCTGAGATAGAATCATCACTAGAAACATCTAAAATTTGTGAAGAAAAAACAACTTTATTATTTTCGCCTAATAAATTTGCATCATCAATTGTACTGTCTAAATCTACTGCTGAAACTGAACCCAAAAACATGAACAGAATGCAGACAATAGAAATAAGCATTACATTTTTTATCTTAGAAATTTTTCCACCTCTTGGTTCTCATTACGAAAATTTTAATAAAAATATGATATATACTAAGATTAGTATTCATAATGAGTAAATTAATGTTATATTTTAATAATATATAAATGTTTTTCATAGATTAATATTGAAAAAAACTAATTTAAAGAAGTTAAATTAACCAAAATAGCTTAAAAATATGCATAAATTAATAATAAAAGAACATTTATGTTGAAATAAGCTAATGCAAGATTAAATATCTTGAATTTAAATTCATCAATAAGCGACCTATTGAAAGATAAATATTTAGTTCATAAGCCTATTAAATCGGAAATTATAAAAAATTATATAAAATCAATTAAAAATATAAACTATCAAATAAATTAATTGAAAAAATATTGAAAAATCATTCAGAAATCGAAAAAATAAGAAGAATAAAAGAAAAAATGAAAATCGGTGAAAAATGATAAGTGAAGACAATATTTTCATCAAGGATTATAAAAAGGTAGACATCAGATTTGCATTGACCTATCCGAATATTTATCGAACGGCCATGTCATCACTCGGCTATAATATATTATATAATTATATTAATGAAAGGGCAGACACATGGTGTGAGAGAATAACATACCCCAATATCCATTCAATTGAATCAAACACCCCCCTTAAAAGCTTTGATATCATCAGCTTCTCACTGCAGTTCGAAGAGGACTATTTCAATGTTTTAGAGATGCTGAAACAGACAGAAATCCCTTTAAGGCGGGAGGATAGAAGCTCTAAAGATCCATTAATTATAGCCGGCGGGCCGTGCGCCACCGCAAATCCAATGCCGATGTCACCATATATCGACATATTCATTATAGGCGAAGGTGAAGTGATTATAAACCAGTTCCTTGACAAATACCTTGAAAATAAGGAATTAAGTTCATTTTTAGACATTAAAGGCATCTACATTCCCGAATTCGACAATGATGCAAATATTGCTATCGTTAATGAGATGGAAGATGCGTACCACATTACCCGTCCGATAATATCCCGAAGCGACGATGACGAGTACAAAACCGTCTTCAGCGATTCGATAATGCTTAACGTGTCAAGGGGATGCACGAGAGGCTGCAGATTCTGCATGTCAAGCTATCTTTATAGGCCGATGAGGGAAACCAACATCGACAAGCTGGTTGAAACAGCCATCGAAAGCCGTGAAAACACCGGATTGAATAAAATCACGTTAATAGGGGCTGCGGTAAGTGACTATGATGGAATAGAAGAACTTATAAAAAGACTTGAAGGCAAGGGCTTTCAGATTTCAACCCCATCACTCAGGATAGAATCGATTACCTACGAAAGCCTCAGACTCCTTAAGGAAAGCGGGCTTAAAACTATTACGCTGGCTCCCGAGTCGATTGACTCCTTAAGAAAAAGAATCAATAAAAGCATTCCGGACGAAAAGATATTTTCAGTTATTGAGGATGCGGTGAAGCTTGACTTCAACATAAAACTTTACTTCCTCATCGGTCTTCCTCATGAAACGATGGATGACATAAAGGAACTTTGCGGGTACATCGAAAGGATTGCAAACATGCATACCTCAAGACACAAAATCAAATTCAGCATAAATCCCGTTGTCCCAAAACCCCACACTCCTATGCAATGGATGAGCTATGATTTTAAGGACATCAAACGAAAGAGCAAATATATTAAAAAGAATCTTCGAAAATATAGCATCAAAATAGAAAGTCCTAAAAAAGCATTAATCCAATATATATTGTCCTGTGGAAATAGTGAAGTTTCTGAAATTATTGAAAGGTCACTTACCCGAGACGTCAACATTCACGAGTGGATGGGCTACCTTCCCGAGTACGGCATTGACGATGAGCTTCCCTGGGACGGGATTGATGTGGGCGTGAAAAAGGAATTTCTTAAAATAGAATACAAAAGACTCGAGACCAAAAAGCAGACTCCATGGTGCAACAACTCGACATGCTATAACTGCGGGTCATGTGACTAACATTAATATTATATAATATATAATTATTATAGAGGAATTAATATGATAAATCCAGCACAAAGAACAAAAGCAATTGAACTGTCTCAAATCAGAAAAATGTTTGAAATTACAAATCCGGATGCCATCAATCTGGGAATTGGAGAACCTGATTTTGACGTACCTGAAAATATTAAAAATGCAATGATTGAATCAATCAATGAAAACGATACACATTACACTCCGAACAAGGGTTATATTGAGCTCAGGGAAGAGATTGTCAAGAAGTTCAAAGATGACAACGGAATAAAAACAAACCCTGAAAACATAATAGTGACCGTCGGAGCAAGCGAAGCGCTGTTCATGTGCGCACAGGCATTCGTTGAAAGTGGAAACGAAGTTCTGCTTCCAAATCCAAGCTTCCTGTCATATGAAGCATGCGTAAAGATTGCCGGAGGTAAAATTACTCCTGTTGAGTGCAGCATGGAAAACGAATTCAAGCTTAAGGCGGATGACGTTGCTGAAAAGATTAATGAAAACACAAAAGCCATCGTATTGAATTCCCCGTCAAACCCGACCGGAGCGGTAATGGAAAAGGAAGACATAAAGGCAATTGCTGATTTATCAATGGACAAAAATTTCCTCATCATTTCAGATGAAATCTATGAAAAAATCATTTACGATAAAAAGCATTATTCTCCTGCAAAATGGAGTGATAACGTAATTACAATCAACGGATTTTCAAAAACCTATGCAATGACCGGCTTAAGGATAGGCTATCTGAACGCAAACGAAGACTTGTGTGAAGAACTGCTTAAGATACACCAGTATAACCTTGCCTGCGCCACAACAACATCACAAAGAGGCGCAATTGAAGCACTTAGAGGACCGCAGGACGAAGCGGTGAAAATGGTTAACGAATTCAAAAGAAGAAGAGATTTGATTGTTGAAAGATTGAATAGAATGGGATATGAAACTGTCAATGCGGAAGGAGCATTCTACGTATTTCCAAAAATCGATGATGAAAACTTTGTCCAAAAGGCAGCCAAAGCAGGAGTCATAACGGTTCCCGGTGCAGCTTTCGGTTCAAACGGAAAGGGACACGTAAGAATGTCTTACGCAAATTCATATGAAAACATCGAAAAAGCTATGGATATTCTGGAGGAGCGTCTAGTTAATGGATGAGCTAAGAGAAAAAGGCGGTAAAAAGGCCGCAACGGTAGCAATAACAGCGAACTGTTTTTTAACGGCATTCAACATACTCGTCGGAGTGATGAGCGGAAGTTACGCTTTGATTGCTGAAGGAATGCATACCTTTTCAGACGTTACCACATCAGTTATAGCATATATAGGATTTAAAATCGGCCAGAAACCTGCGGATGAAGAGCATCCTAGAGGCCACGGCCGTGCAGAGGCAATAAGCGGACTTGTTATAGTAGTATTCTTAACGATTGTAGGATGGGAAATCATTGATACGGCCAAAGACCAGTTCTTAAATCCGAGTTTAATTACCGTTCCCAGCTTTTACGCTGCAATAATGGCAGTATTCGGAATATTCATTAATCTGGCCATAAGTACATATATCATTAAGATCGGTGAAGAGATACACAGTCCGGCCATTGTAGCTGACGGAAAACACCAAAGAACAGATATCTTTTCATCAATAGCTATTTTATGCGGCGTTGTAGCATCAAATATAGGTTATCCAATACTTGACCCAATAGTTGGATGTTTAATTGGACTTTTAATCCTAAAGACAGCATTTGAAATTGGAAAGGAAAACATTGACAACATCATGGGAAAAGTTACGGACGATAAAATCATCAGAAAGATTGAAAGGGTAGCAAATAAAACCCCGAATGCATATGAAGCCCACAACATTAAGGTAGACAACTATGGGGCTTACGTTCTTGTCAATCTTCACGTGAAAGTCAACGGCAGCCTTACAGTATCCCAGTCACATGAAATTGCGCATAATGTTGAGAAAAATATCCTTAAAAAGATCCCAATAGTAAAATCAGCGACAGTGCATGTCTGTCCATTGGGATCAGAGTACGACCATTCCCAAGATATAGATAAAAAATAATAAAAACGCCGGGACCGGGATTTGAACCCGGGTGGTCATATGACCATCGGATTAGCAGTCCGACGCCGTACCAGGCTGGGCCATCCCGACAACAAATAAAACAAGATATAACATTATATGTAAATAAGTTATTTATAAAGTTATTTATTTTTAAATAATGGCATGTCCAGAAGTGGACAAATCGCAAAAACATGAGTGATCTGAAAACCCGACTCCACCCCGGGATACTACAAGCATCAATTGTTAATAGTAGAGCTGCTCCCTTCCGGGCCTGACACGTTCCTATATCAAAGATGATTCTTCTTTACCCTCCAGTAAAGACCTCATCACCATTAATCCTGTAGGACGAAGTTTCTATGCCGTTTTTCCAGGCTCACATTTCATTGAAAAGCCGCCTTCTGAACTTCGACTGCACCAAAGGGGGTGTGTGCTTACAGAGGACCCCTAACCCTCCAGTCTAGCCACTATTATTTTATATCATTAATATTATATAAATGTTAACAATTACTTGAAAAAAATTATTATTACAGTAACTCGGTTAAAATCCATAAAATGATGATTAATTAATTCAAATAGAAGTAAATCAAAAAATACAATTAAACATTAATTAATGATAAATAATAAAAGAAAAAAAAGTGAAATTTTTAAAATCAAAAAGATATGAAAAAAATTAACAAGACCATTACTGGAAAAAATATGCTTTTACAGTAACTGGCTTAAAACAAGTAAAAAATAATAAAAAGAAAAAACAAGAGCTTTAATTAAAATAACTCTTGAATGATATCTCCATCGGAAATAATACCAACCAATTTATCATTTTCGACTACAGGCAACTGGTTCAAAATTCCGGAACCGGTGGCTTCCTTCATGACCTTGATTGCATCTTCAATGCTGTCCTTAGGGGAAACCGTTACAACATCCTTAATCATTATTTCCTTAACGCTGGTCCCCAGTTCATACTTGTCAAGGATTAAA
The DNA here is from genome assembly GCF_900103415.1 of Methanobrevibacter millerae. NCBI lineage: Archaea > Methanobacteriati > Methanobacteriota > Methanobacteria > Methanobacteriales > Methanobacteriaceae > Methanobrevibacter > Methanobrevibacter millerae. The sequence continues at coordinate 181,143 of NZ_FMXB01000001.1, read as the reverse complement.
TTATGACCAACGTCAGTTGCAGTGATTATTCCCACCAGTTTATCGTCTTCAACGACAGGCAGAGAGCTGATTTTGCATTTCATCAGTTTTTCAAATGCACATACAACATCGATATCCGGAGTTGCTGTAATCACATCTTTAGTCATTATCTGTTCCACTTTCCTCGTTTCCATCGTTTTCACCTCCAAATTCTTTAATTATTTCATTAACCATTGAATCTATGGTAGTTCTGAAATCCACATTGTTAATAACATGAGTATTATGTATTTTGGCCTGATCAACCAGGAACTGCTGGGTCTTTCTAATCGTTTCGAAATTTTCCATATAATGCTCCAGAGACCTTTTTACCCAAGGCGGCCTGCATCGGGTGTAGAATCTTTGTTTGTGCGTTTCCTCATCGTCAACCGTCAGTATAAGCATGATTACGTTGTCTTTTTTGATTAAATCTTCACGGATAAATCCTGGAACTACATGGACTCCTTCAATAATTACGCTGATACCTTCTTTAAGTGATCTCTCGATAATGGCCTCAACGCCAACATTAACTACGTCAACGTGACTTATAAATCCTTCAATAACTGCATCTACACGGATTGCTGGAGTCCTTATGCTCTCATAAGCGTCAAAACTGGACTTGTGGATAACCGGATTCAAATCTTTGGATACGATTTTACGCATTACCTCACGAATCATATCCGTACTTATAATGTTTTTCAATCCCAAACGATTTGCAAGCTCGAAAGCCATTGAAGAGGTTCCAACACCGGAAGCACCTCCAATCAATATAATTAAAGGCTCATCGGACTTTCTGACCTCTCTCCAATTTTTGTATTTGGATGACACTTCGGGATCTACATTATTAAGGTAATCTGCAACATAAGTTGCCAAATCATTTACAGAAATCTCATTGATGTCCCGTTCAAGAAGTTCCTTTTCTATTTCATTTGCAATCTCATAAGCCTGGTCAAGTCCCAGTCTTGAAACACGCAGTGAACGGGCCAAAACACCTTTTGAAAAGGGTTCCTTATACTGATTTCCTTCAATATTTCCAACAACCCAAATCATAAATATCACTCTAAAATCATTTTGCTAAAAAGATATTTAAAAATAATAATAGATAAAATTTGTTATTTGATTTTTGTAAAAAAAAAGAGAGAAAAAGTCATTAGATTATTCATCTAATGAAATAACATTAATATCGAACGTAGCACCGTCTGTAATGTCAATGAGAACAGCGCCGTTGTCCTTTAACATTCCAGGATTGGCAACCTTAGTAGTATTGCCTATCTGGCTTAAGGATTTTGCTTCGTGGATATGTCCGCAAATGTTGATTTCAGGTTCAAATTCGTGAATTGACTTTAAAATTCCTGAACTTCCGACATGCTCGCCTGTTGAAGTCTTATCCGCATCAGTATTGAACGGTGGAGCGTGGGTAACAAGGATTCTGACCTTAGGAACATCCTTGTTGTAGACATAGTCATAGTTTGCCATCAATTCATAAACGTCACCGTAAATCTTTAAATCGTCGATTTCACCTGGAGTGTCGAATGGAGTCGGATTGGATCCCCCATATCCGAATAGGATAGCATCACCGTATCCGATGATTTCGTTGTGAAGACAGAATGCTCCGGATTCTCCGATTGCCTTACAGATTCCCGCAGGGTCGCAGTTTCCAGGGATTGCAATTACGTCACAGTCATATTCAAATATCTTGCCTATGAATTCGCCTACAAATTCAAGAGGTCCGAAATTTGTAATGTCTCCAAGTATAATGACCAAATCAATATCATTGTTGTCTAAGTATTTGTATAAGTTTTCGTTTTCTTCTCCATGAACATCACTAATAGCTAAAATTTTCATATTATTTATCTCCTATAATTCTTCCAAGAAAAAAGAACCCATTTCTTTCAAGCCAATCTGCAAATCAGGCTTGTCTCCATGAAGAGCAACAGTAACATCATCATCGAATTCAATGATTAAACCGTGCCATTCGGCGATTTCCTGAACTCTTTCTTCAGCTAAAGGAACCTTCAAATTGATTCTTCCGGTTGTCAGTCCCGGAGGAGAGTTGACCAGAAATGTTGAACGGGATTTTGGAAATTCAAAGACTTCTTCTCCCCTCATAGCCCTTTTGAAGTAACCAAGCCATTCGTCAACGTATTCTTCTCCTTCTTCTTCTGCAATAACAAGAATGGTTCCCTGAATTTTATTTAAAGACATCTCTGCCTGAGCCAAACCATTAATCAAATCCGGATGGGTAGGATCTCTTTTGTATGAACTGATAGATGACCTGATTAATCCCATCTCCGGGTTAATTCCTTCGGGAATCTCGTATCCCCTTTGAGTTAAGTCTGAAATAAGATTAAAAAGAACTAACCAATTTTGTTCGGAAGGCAAGCTCATAAATGTCCACCTATAATTTTTAAAGTAGTATGGTTGATTTTAGCGTCAGCTTCTTTCAATTCCTTTTCGATTTCTCTGGTATTTTTATATGAATCCAGGAATAAGACATGATGAGTTGAAGTGCCTGAAATGTTTAGAATAGCCAATTCATCATCAGCCTTAAGTTCTCTTTTTTCAATAGTCGCTTTGAACTGAACGTAAGGTTCATATTCTTCAGGAAGGTCTTCATATTTAAAAATACCGTCTAAAGTTGCCACAAACATATTTTATACCTCACTTATTTTATAACATTTAAATTTTTTAAATTAATGATATATAAAATTAATTAAAAATCATTCGTATGTTAACGAACAAAATAAAATTTTAAAAAAAAATTGCTACTTAAATAAGTAACAATACCCGAAATGTGTTTTCAATGCCTAAAAAATAAAAAAAGAATAAGGATAAAATCCTTAAACTTATTTAGCGTTTTCACCTAAAGCTTTAGCTAAAGCAGGAGCTGCATCGATTTTTTGTGCGTCTAAAGTTAATTCGTCAGCAGATAATCCCATAGCTAATCCGTATAATTGAGCTAAGTGGAATACAGGAATTGCGAAGTCAGTTCCGTATTTTTCGTTAACTTCGGTTTGTCCTTGATCGAATTGCATGTGACAGAATGGACATACGTCGATGATTGCGTCTACGCCTGCTTCGGCCATGTGGTCGAGTTTTTCTTTGGTGTAACTTGCGGTTACATCTAAATCTCTAGCTCTTAAACCTCCACCTGCACCACAGCACATCATTTTGTCTTTGTAGTCGACAGATTTAGCACCGGTGATTTCAACAAGATCATCTAAGATGGATGGGTTTTCAGCCTGTTCTTCGATACCGATTTCAGCTGTAGGTTTTAAGAAGTGGCATCCGTAGTGGACAGCAACGTTTAAATCTAATGGTTTTTCAATGAGGGATGCTAATTTTTCGTATCCGACATCGTCTCTTAAGATTTGAGCTAAGTGTTTTACGTTAGTAGTTCCTTTGAACTCTTTACCGATTTCTGCTAAGTTAGCGTTGATTTTAGCTCTTTTGTCATCGTCTTCTTTTAACATGTGGTTAGCTTCAAATAAAGAACCGAAACATCCGTTACATTCGGTTAAGATGTCAGCGCCCATGTCTTCTGCAAGAGTTAAGTTACGTGCAGCAATGGTAGCCCAGGTTTCTTCATCAAAAGATCCGAATACACCAGGAGCAGGACAACAGGAAGCTCCTTCCATGTCTTTTAATTCAATATCTAATGCGTCAAATAATATACGGGTTGCTTTTTCAATACCAGGATAACGGTTTGGCATGATACAACCTAAGAAATATGCGATTTCCATACTAATACTCTCCTAATCAAATCTATTCTTTTAATCCGCCGGTTGCTTCATCGTAACCGATTAATTCATCAAAAGCGGTAATTTTACATAATTTTTTAACTTCTTCTAATGCTCCAGCATCTGCGTGAGTAGTTGGAGGTACTTCTGAAAGACCAATTTGGCTTCTTAATGCTTTAGCAGCATCGTTGATAGGTACAGCGTGACCTGTGTTGATTACGAATACACCAGTCATTTTGTGTGGTTTTGCCATGTATCCAGCGTGTGCAGCAACGTTACGTGCTTTTTTGATGATTTCAACAATTTTAACACTTCTAGGACATCTTTCTTGGCAGGTGTAACAGGTAGTACACATCCATAATGCGTCGTCAGCGATTACTTCTTCTTTTAATCCGAGTAAACATTTTCTGACTATTTGTCTTACTTTATAAGGAGTTCTCCTTCCTGAAGGACATCCTCCACCACAGGTACCACATTGGAAACAATGTTTAACCGTTTCAATTCCAGCATCAATAAACTCAGCAGTAAATTCTGGGTCACGATTTGCGTCTGTTAATAATTCTTTATCAGTCAATAAAGTCATATTATCTCTCTTTTCTTCTTTATTTTCATTTTCAGATTCAGCTTTCTCAGCTGCTTCTTCTTCATTATCAGTGTTAACATCTTCCTCTTGTGAAGAAGTATTTTCTTCAACATCTAAAGATTCTTCCACAGGAACTTCTTCTTCAATTTCTGAAGTTTCATCGCCATCTTCCTCAGCTGCTTCTTCAACTGCTTCTTCAGCAGCTTCTTCAGCTGATTCAACTTCTTGAACTTCTTCTACATCAGAGTCTTCCTCTGCCTCAGGAATTTCTTCATCATTAGAAGGTTCAGCTTCTTCTATTATAGGAAGATCCTCTTCAACACTTTCTTCTTCGATGGAGCCGACATTCTTTTTGAATGTTATCTCCTTACTGATTGTGTCCCCTTCTTTTTTAACAACCTCTGAAATTGATACGGTTGTTTTTGTGCCGGACACAATAGTATTTCCCAAATTTGAAGATGTAACTTCGGCATCATCAGAAAACTTATCTGCGATGCCTTTTTCTTCCATATCTTTTTCCTCTTTAAACAAGGATTTAAGACGATTTATAATAGACATTGAAAACACACCTCGGATTTTCATTGGATTAAATTACCTCCAATCCTTAATTATAATTTATTTGAAAATCCTATATAAAGCTTACTAAATTTTTTGAATGTGTAATCAAAAAGCTTACACCCATTAAATTTTTTAGGATATCCTAAAATGCTATAAACTATGAAAAACAAAATTATTTTGATGATAAGAAAATACGAAATAAAATCACATGACGGACCCGGAAGATACGGCAAACTTGACGGCGAGAAAACCCCGAAAATATTTTATGAAGAGGACCTGAAAATAGCTCCGTCACATGGCTCAGCCTACAATATCGACAAGGAAATAGCCAAGCTCAACGTCAGGGAAACCTTAAGGCTTGCAAAAGAAAATGCCGATGAATGCGACTGCGCAGTAATTCAGGGATCAAAATACATCAACCTGAGAATAGAATGCCTTAAAGGCCTTGAGGAAATCGGATACAACGTATTCGTCATAGCAAACGGGGATGAACTGTTAACTAATCCGAGAGAGCTGGTTGACATTGTCGTTAATTTAAGGAAAAATGCTCATCCTTCAAGTGTGCTTATTTTCACTTTTGCCGAAAGCTCATTCATGCCCATATTAACATACATGGGAATAGACGGGTTTTTAAGCGATGCGAGCAATTACTACAGTTATTTGAATGTTCTGCAGACCCCGACAAAGGCATATGACCTGAACAGCTATGGGATTTATGAAGACCTCACTCCTGAGGAACTTGAAGAAAAAAATCTGGAATGCCTTGAATTCGTCATAAAGGAAATCCAAAGCCATATGGAAAACTCTTCCCTTAGAAACCTGGTTGAAGAGCGCTCAACTACATCACCACAAAACGTGTCAACATTGAAGCTTCTGGACAAGAATTACATGGACTTTATCCTCGAATACAGCCAGCTATTCTAATTTAAGGGAATCGACCATATCTTCATATTCGGATATTGTTTTTGATGAATAGTCAGTGGTTCTAAGCTCAAATATGTAGATATCGCCCTGCTCTATAAAAACGAAAGTGTGAATGTCAAAAGTGATTTGGGGAGTTTTGATATTTCCATGAAGCCTTATGGCATCCATTGAAGCTTTTTTTACAAAGACAGATTCGAAAATTGTTCCGCCATCATCGCTGATGCATGTCTCCATGAATTCCTTGTATCTTTCCAAATCGGTTTCTGTCGGAAAGGCAACGATGTTTAAAAGGTTATTTTCGCCCTTTGACAGGGTTGCAATGCAGTCGGGATTGTTTGAAGTGTCCGGATTTTCTGCCTGCCATGTATCTGGATATTCAAAGCTCAGGTTTCCTGAACGGAATAGGTTAAACTCCATGAATCATTCCTCTTCCTTTGAATTGATGTCAATGGTTTCGGGTGCTTCCTCAAGGGTGTCGATGTATTTGGAAAATGGTTCTGGAAGCTTAGGCATTACTTCCTTTAGTATTTCGGCGGCATCCAATTCAAGTGCCTGGCCTGAAAGCAGCTGCTCGACGTCAAAATCAAACTCAAAAGGTTTAAGCAAATCGTCTGTAGGTACCCTTAAGTTAATCTTCTTTTTGTTAAGTATCATTTTAAGAGTGCTTGTGTTTCGAATCTGCTCATTCATGTCATCGATTGTGCTGTTTATGTCATATGCTATAGCTTTATTCTTCTCATTTACTTCATGCTTTGATTTTGATATGGACTTTTCCAAATCGGCAACCAGCTGGGCGTTTCTCTTGTTGATGTTTTCCCTTGCCTCATCGATGACGACGTTAATGGCGTTCAGAATGGATTTGTTCAGCTCAACGTTGTAGGCAAGAATCATCTTGTTTTTATAGTCAAGTTCCTTGAAAATAGCTACCCTTTCTTCGTCAACGCTTACGAGTTTTTTGTTCAGCTCATAGATTTCATCCTTGGCCTGAATCAGCTGTTCCTTATCTGAAAGCTGATCCTTTAGGGAACCGACATCATCAAAGAATGAAGACTTCAAGGTATCAAGCTGGTCCTGCAGTTCTGCAATCTGGGCATCCTTTTCGGCTATGATATCCTCATCGACCGCTTCAGACGGATTGTTTGCAATAAGCTCTTCATATTCCTCTTTTGGAAGAACTTTAACAAGGTCATTGTCTTCAAATGGATCTTCTTTTTTAAGACTTACCTGTTTCTGCTTTGATTCCTTTTCTATTGAGTTACCATCTTTATCTTTACTTGAATATTTTTTAGTGTACACCCGTACGGTTCTGAATTCGTCATTTTCCATATCCAAACACCTACTTTAATTATATCTAAATTGTTCATAATTTAAATAGTTTGTCTAAAAAAATGCAATTGAGGAGAATTGAAAATATCCGAATCACTTCTCCTCATTTTCAATCCACAATATCATTGCTTCCTCAACAGCCTTTGAATACCATCCGCTGGTAAAAAGCAGCTTGGAGGAAGCCACTTTACGGAAATATATATCCAAATCATTATTAATGCTAATGGTAACTCTTTTGTTCTTTGTCATACATGAATATTAAAAAACTTCTAGTAAATAAACTAAGCAGTATTTTTTGAGCTTAATTTTACTCTTAAATGATAATAATTATGAGGGAAGGTAAAAACAAGGTAAATTAGAAAAGAAATCTTCTTGAAAATTAGCTAAAACAATTATCTTTGTGTTAATTAGCGGGTGAAATGAAAATCGAAAATCACCTTTTGAAATTTTCATGACAATATTATGGGCATTAACGAAAAATGATTTGACATCTTTGAAATTGAATTTTTGCCTCGGGCGAAATATTGGCCTGTATCATTTTTACAAAATTTTTTCAAAATACATTTTCATGAAGCAATTTCAAGAGGGATAATGTGGGCAATATATTTGATTGCATGTAGATACCTTTGATGAATAATGCCGGAAATAAAAATATACTTATGGATAATTGAAAAATCAGTTGAATAAATGATGAAGTCATGATGAAAGTATTGATTTGAGGACATGTTTGCCGCATTAAAAAATAGGAAAAAAACAGCTGAGAAAATTAATCTCAGCCGGTTACAGTAATTTTATTTGCGATATTGGTTCCGTCATAGCTTGAGGTTATGATGTATTCTCCAGGCATCAAGTTAATGTTGAGCTTGGATTGACCTTCGGAATCTGTTGTCTTGCTGTAGAAGACTCCATTGATGTTGAAGGTTACGTTTTGGCCTGTATAAGGGTTGCCCTGACCGTCAACGAGCGTTGCAACGAACTGGTCCGGAGTGCCGTACTTTTTAGTCATGTTATCGGCGGACAATACCTGAAGGACAGTGATGTTGTTTGAAACCATGCACCCCTCATACTCAGCAGTTATGACATAGTCTCCAGGCTGCAGGTTAATGTTGAGCTTGGCAATGCCTGATTCGTTGGTAGTCCTTTCATAGAAAACACCGTTGATGTTGAACTTGACCGTTACATTGGCGCCTACAGCTTTTCCATCATCACCTATGACTTTAACGGTGTACTGAGTGGCATTACGATAATATTTGGTTATGTCACTGTTTTCAATGATTTTAGGTAAAACTGTGATGTTATTAGCAGTGTTTTCTCCAGTAACCGTATTTATTGCAGTAATTATATATTCACCCTGTTCCAAGTTAATGTTTAATCTTGCCAGACCTTCATTTCCAGATACCTTGCGGTCATATAATACACCATTAATGTTAAATTGAACATCAGTTCCATTAGCCAGGAATTTGCCTTCGCTGTCAAGGAACGTTGCATAGTATTGGGTTGCGTTTCTAAATACTTTAACAACGTCAGTGCCATTAACGGTAGTCAAGACAGTGACTGTTGCATTAACGGAAGTGCCATCATAACTTACGACAACAGGATATTCACCGGAGTTCAGGTTAACGGCAATTGATGCTGAACCGTTTTCATCAGTAACCCTAACATAACCCAAACCGTTAAGAGTAATGCCTACAGTAGCATTTGCAATAGGATTGCCTTGTCTATCCGTAAGGTTTACTGAGAATCTTTCAGACCCGCCATAGTATTTGGTTAGATTCTCGGCTGTTATGATGAATTTGTCTTCAATGGAAATCGGACAGACAATTTCAAATCCGTTGTATATGTCATCTCCGCCATAGATTAAAGTTGCATTATATTCCCCTGAAGGAACATCGCTTAAGTCAAATGATGAGGTTCCGTTTTCAATCGGTGAGACAATAGTTCCATTGCCAATAGACAATGTGATATTGCCTTCTGCATCTTCAGGAACTTCAACCGTGACATTTGTATCGTTTACCGTGACGTTTGAAGTGCATGATACTTTTGAGACCTTGAAAGTGCCGTTTGCGCTTGACTGCTCGTATGAATCACTGCCGTAAACGGCTGAGATGTTGTAATCTCCCGCAGGATAGGCTTTGTTATAAACAGGCATTAACAATGCTCCGTTAATTCCCCTTACGGTAGTGGCGTTAATCTCTATCGTGAAATCATCGTCATTAATGCTTACGGATACGTTGCCTCTTGCATCGCCCGGCAATCTGATGAGCGCAACAGCAGCATTAACGTCAGTCACATTAATGTCAAAAGTGTTAATGGTAATGTTATAATCCGCTTTCAATACATTAAATACAGCGTTATCTCCTGATGAATTGTAATATTCATTTCCTTCATAGGTTGCTGAAATGTTATATTCACCGACATCCAAACTGCCGTTTCTGATGAAGAGAACTGTTTTATCTGAGATAATTTTGTGTTCGGATGAGTTGATGTCATAGACTGAAGTATCGTTTCCGATTGTTACTCTGACATTTCCTGTCGCATCGCCAGGTAAAAGGATATCTGCAATAATGCCGTTCCATTCGCTGTAGCTGACATTATGGGCTTCAACGGAAATGTTGGAATCTGCCTTAATCATAGTAATGTTATTTGCAGTATTTTCGCCCGTCACAGGATTGGTTGCAGTAACTATGTATTCGCCGGCAGGCAAATCTACGTTTAATTGCGCCAAACCACTATCTCCTGAAACGTTTGCATTATAGATTACGCCATTGATGTTGAACTTAACCCCGGTTCCGTTTTCAAGGAAATTGCCTTTACCGTCAAGGAATGTTGCATTATAGCTAGTTCCATCCTTATAGACCTTTGTAATGTCTGTTCCGTTAACGGTTGACAGTACAGTAACTGTCACATTAACTGTTTTATTTTCTAAGCTGGCACTCGCAGGATATTGCCCGGTGTTTAAATTAATATTGAGTCTGGCAATACCTCTTTCATTGGTAATCCTGTTATATGTAACTCCATTGATAGTAATCTGAACGGTTTTACCTCGTAAAGGCTGGCCTTTAACGTTGATTACTTCAACCAGAAACGCTTCGCTTCCGCCATAATATTTGGTAAGATTTTCAGCCATCATATTGAAGTCAGATTTGATTGAGACAGGCACGATTTCTTCAAATCCGTTATAAATGTCATCACCAGGATAGGTCAAATTAGCATCGTAATCGCCGTCAGGAATCTCCGATAAGTTAAATTCAGCAATTCCATCATTAATTTTAGATATTAATGTATTATTTCCAAGAGTTAATGTGATATTGCCTAAAGCATCATTAGAAACATTAACGGTCATTATAGTATCGTTTAAATTAATTTCTGGAGCAATATCAACTTTATTGATTGTCAGATTAACATCCATAATGTTAGTTTCATTGAAAATATCATCACCATGATAGTAAACAGACACAATATAATCTCCAGGATCCAAAGTATCAACAAAAGTGAGCGTTCCATTTAAAGTTTGATTTAAAGCAATAATAAAACCACCAGAACCAGCAATACCAATATCCACCATACCAGTAGCATTCTCATTATAATCCAAGTAAAGCACAATATCTTCACCGAATGTGATAGTCGGAGCTTCAACAGACAGCTCAGAATCCAGTTTGTTTATTATTAATGTTGCATTTGCAGTTGCACTTTCAAATATTTGGTTTCCAAAGTATTCAACGGTCACATTATAGACATCAGGAAGAAGGCTGAACTCTATAATGACTGTATTGTTTAAAGGCTCATACCATGCATCGCCACCATATTTTTCGCCTTTAAAGTAGATATTTGTCAATCCAGTTGCATTATCGTTGTAGTGAAGGATTATCATTATTATTTCACCATAAACGATGACGGAATCTTCAACTGACAATTCAGGTTTTAATTTATTGATAATTAATGTTGCATTTGCAGTTGCATTTGTGAATGTTTCATCCCCACTATATGAAACAGTTATATTATAATTGTCCGGCAAAATCATTTCTGGAAGCGTAATGCTTGCATTTAATGCAATATCTTCAAATGAGTAATTATATTCATCACCGGTTAAAGTTATATTGACCTTTCCTGTTGCATTAACATTATAGTCAAGGAGAATTGTGGTATTGCTGCCATAATCAGTCACCTGAGAATCAACTGCAACAGATAATTCAGGGTCTACATTCATGTTTTCTAAAAAGATTGTGCATTCTTCATCCCGAAGAGGAGAATTATCCAAAACACTTCTAAAATTATTATAAGAAGCAATATTAGAAGTATCACCTCCATCAGCCGCACTGGCATTCACATACCAGTCACGATTATCGCTTGAAATTACATTATCCTCACATGACAGGCCGACAGCATCATCAGATACGCCGGCTGACAATAATTCATTGTCTGCTGTATGGTTTACATAATCACTGGCTGATACGCCAGCTACTGACATTAAAAAAAGTACCATTAAACAGACACAAATCAAATATTTAATTTTCATAATAAATCATTCTCTCCATAATATATTTTTAGTTATGCTATATTATGCACAATATAATTTATAACAGCATACATTTTTTCTAAAAAAAAGGCGATTTAAACAAACATCACGCAACAAGGATTTCATGCCCTGAAAAATAACGGGCCAAAAAGATTGCACAAATGAAATTCAAAGAAAAGATTTATATAGTATGAAAACATAATAATAAACGATGTGAAATAAAATTCATGTCTACAATGAACATCAGTCGATCATTTTATAATCTCCAAATTTAGTTCATTGCAATTAAAAACACGAAGTAGAACTAAATGATTCTACTTCCCCCCTCCCCTAATCACCTACACCATAAAAATAACTATTGCTCCAACACAATCGCTTATTTTAACGTTTAACAAATAAAAACACAATATCAATAATTAACTTAATGATTTTATAGCCAAATTTCGAATTAAAACCGTGATTTTTAAAAAATACTAATCAAGACATCATTAAATATGGATTTAAAGCCTAAAACAAGAAAATTTTAATCATAATAGAGTATTACCATAAAAAGATTTATATATAATTAAAACATAATATTAAACGATATGAAAAAAACTTCATGTCTAATAGAACAAATTTAATATTATTTAATCTCCAGATTTGTTCAATACACCAAACAGAATGAAGTAGACAGTAAATCTCTACTTCTTCTTCCCCTATTTTTTATTAAACATCATCCAGAATGGAAGAATCGGCGCCTGCAATCTCAACGAGATACTCAGCCTCAACGATATGTAATTCGGCAGGTATAACGATGCAGTGAAGCGGTCCTCCAAAGTCAAAATCGATTAAATCAGATATTTTTCCCGCCTTTACGACAACGTCGCTTGAACCTACGCGGGCAATACCTACAGCCAGAGTATCTTCACCGACCAATCCGTCGTAATCCAGACTATCGCGTATATTCATCAGGTATTCCAGGCCTTCGTTAACCGTCATGTAGCGGTCATTGTGTGCCTGAATGTCAAGCAGAACGAGGGTGTGAAGATTTGACTTCAGGTTCTCTTCAATTGCCATATATGGAGATTTAGGATAGAAATTATAGTCCGGGAACGGAATGGTTGTCACCTTACCGAACTTGTATCCCTGAAGCCCGGAAATAGCCGGAGCGGAAGATAAAATTGATGATCCGTGAATGACCTCATATTCTATTCCCTTTTTGGAGCACTGAATAAGAAAATCACTGTGAGTAGTTGCAATAAGGGGATCTCCTCCGGTAATCAGCGCAACGTCAGAATCCCTTGCCTCTTCAATGAATTTGTGCTCCTCTTCGACTTCACCCCTGACAAGAACCTCAATCTTTTTACCGATTAAGGATTCAATTTCATCAAAACTTGAACCGAACAAGCGGGAAGTGAAGAATTCGGCATAAATCTTATCTACATTTTTTAAACATTCCAAACCCTTTAGGGAAATATCCTTTTCATCAAATAAACCTAAACCTACTAAATAAAACATGATATTAATATATATTGAATAAAACATAAAAAAGTTATTATGAAATCAGTGAAGGTTCCATTAAAAAAGCTTAATGACGTTCGAAAGGAGTTAATTGAAAAGGAATTAATGAGAATGGATTACCGCATAAAAGCCGAAAAGGACTACGGTTACATTCCGGTGAAGGAAGATATTGAAGGCTATGAAATCGTCGATGCTGACCTGGAAGAGCTAAATACCCATCCCCACAATTTCTCCGAACTGCTTGAAGACGAACTGAGCGAAGAAGAAATCGAGAATCTGAAAACTTCCTTCGACACTATCGGCGATATTGTTATTTTAGAGATTCCCGATGAACTGGAAGAAAAGAAAAACATTATAGGAAAGGCAACGCTGGACTTCACCAAAAGAAGGTCAATCTACATGAAGAAAAGCGCCGTGCATGGAACCATCAGAATAAGGGACCTGGAGCTGATTGCCGGTGAGGACAATCCCATTACAATCCACAAGGAGCATGGGGCAAGACTGAAGCTTAACGTCTGCGAAGTCTACTTTTCACCAAGGCTTGCAACCGAAAGAAAACGCGTAAGCGATAGCGTTCATGACGGAGAAAATATTCTGGACATGTTCTGCGGAATAGGTCCGTTTCCGGTGGTGATAGCCAGAAACAATGACGTTGAGATTACCGGCGTTGACATCAATGAAAATGCGATAAAGTATTTCAAAGAAAACATCAGGTTAAACAAGCTCAAAAACGTTGAAGCCATCTGCGGCGATGCGAGAGAAATATCTTCATCATTTAAATGCAAGTTCGACAGGATAATCATGAACCTTCCCGGCCTTGCCTATGATTTCCTTGATGTTGCAATGAATCTGATTGAAGATGGTGGAACAATCAACTATTATGAATTCTCAGATGGGTATGAACAGGGTACAAAAAGGTTAAGTGATGCTGCATTGAAAGCCGGCAAAAACGTTGAGATAACAAATACACGAAAGGTCAAGTCCACATCCCCAGGAGAGTGGCACGTGGCAATCGATGCAAGGATAACTTCCAAATGACCACCATTTCATTATGCGAAAAAAAATCTATTGAAAATTTAGGTATGAAAAAAAATATATATTTGTTCATGAACAAAATCATAATCATATAAAAAAGATATTCAATATGGAGTGAGATATTATAAACATCAATAGAGAAAAATCATTGATTCGTTCCAGAGAGCTTGATGAAATAGCTATTGACGATATGAAGCACAAGTCAAAGGTTAGAACCGGTTTTAGCGAATTTTCTAAAAAAATATATGAAAATAACAAAAGTAAAATCCTGAATGAATTGAATGCAGGTGAAGAAGACTGGAACAATCCGAAATGGCAATTAAAGAATCGCATTTGTACAGCTGACGAAATTTCAAAATACACAAGCCTTTCAGATGATGAATACGAACACATTAAAGAAGTCAGCGAAAGATACAGATTTGCAATAACTCCATATTACTTTTCACTTATTGATTTTGACAATCCCGACTGTCCCATAAAGCTGCAGTCCATTCCGAACATTGAGGAACTGGATGAGGACGGAGAGCTTGATCCCATGAAGGAGGAACAGTCCAATCCTTTAGGAAAAATCACAAGAAGATATCCCAACAAGCTGATAATCAATGTCACCAATGCCTGCCCGATGCTTTGCAGACACTGCCAGCGCCGCAGACTAATCGGAAACACCGAAAAGCACACTTCCAAATCAGACATTGACGAATCAATAGAATTCATTGAAAATCATGAAAGCATAAGGGAAGTGCTGGTTACCGGCGGAGACGCATTGCTATTGCCGAACGATAAATTGGAGTACATATTTAATAGATTGTCCCAGATAAATCATGTTGATGTGATGAGAGTCGGAACAAGGACACTGGCAACCCTTCCATTCAGAATTGACAATGAACTGGCCGTTCTTCTTAGAAAGTATAAGGTTAACGTGTCAACGCAGTTCAATCATGCCTGCGAGATTACTCCGGAGGCCGTAAGGGCTGTCGATACATTGACTGACCATGGAGTTCTCGTAAGAAATCAGATGGTGTTGTTGCATAACATTAATGACGACAAATACTGCATTCAAAAGACAAATGAGGAACTGCAGAAATACCGCGTAATACCGTATTATCTCTTCCATCCAAAAGACATCAAGGGCACCAAGCACTTCCAGGTCGATATTGAAAAAGGTCTGGAGATTATGAAGCATCTGGAAGGAAGAACCAGCGGAATGTGCAAGCCGACATACGTGTTCAATTCCCCCGGTGGGCTCGGCAAAATACCTCTGGTGCCTATGGAAAATATTGAACATCAAAAAAACGGCTATAAGTTAACTACGTGGGAAAACAAGACCATTATCCGTGATTAGAATTATTTCATTTATTTTAAATAGGATCAATAATGCCGTTTTCAGTAATGATACCGGTAATGAATTCGCTAGGAGTGATGTCGAAAGCCGGATTGATTACTTCAGTGCCTTCAGGACAGATCCTGGCACCACCATAATACCTTACCTCATCGCCATCACGCTCTTCTATAACCGTATCAAAGATTGATGCGTCAAAATCAAAGGTTGATAGGGGAGCTGCCACATAGAATGGAACGTCATGCTGTTTTGCTGCCATCGCAACCATGAATGAACCAATCTTGTTGACGACACCGCCTTTTGCAATCCTGTCTGCGCCGATTACGACCTTGTCGATTTTTCCCTGAGACATCAGAAATCCTGAAGCGACATCCGGAATCAGTTTGACCGGAATGTTTTCCTGCTGCATTTCCCAAACGCTCAAGCTGGCACCCTGGCCTCTTGGCCTTGTTTCATCACATATTACGTTAATGCTTTTTCCTGCATCACGGGCTGCCCTGAATACTCCAAGGGCGGTTCCGTAATCAACACATGCAAGAGCTCCAGCATTGCAGTGTGTCAATACCGTATCGCCGTCATCGATTACCTCAGCGCCGTACTTTCCGATTGCCATGTTGGTATCGATGTCTTCCTGATACATCTTCAGGGCTTCGTCAAGGGGATTATCGCTACCCAATACCCTGTCAACTGCCCAGAAGAGATTGATGGCCGTTGGTCTTGCGGCCTTGATTTCATCGGCTGCCTTATCCAAATCCTCGCCATCCAGATAGGCAAGAGCCATTCCAAATCCTGCGGCAACACCGATTGCCGGAGCGCCACGAACAATCATGTCTCGGATTGCCACAATGACCTCATGATAATTTTCGCAGTAAACGTAAGTCAATTCATCCGGAAGTTTCGTCTGGTCTATTAATTTCAATCTATTGTCTTCCCATTCCATAGTTCTCATAGTTTCACCAAAAATATTAATCCTTTGTTTTTCTCAATCATTTCTTCCAATCTATCGAATTTCCTATTAAATATTAAATCTGAATCATAGTTATCTTTATAAAAAAGAATATTTAATGCTATCATTTTTAATAATTTGTTAATCAAATAATAGAATATGCGAATGTCAAAATCGAAAATAAACACTTATATCAAATGTCCTAGGGAATTCAAATACCGTTATATCGACGAGATTGAAGTCCCTCCAAACGAATACATGGCACTGGGAAGCGACGTTCATCTAATAGCTGAAAAGTACGCCGAAATATACGGGGACAACCCTCAGGAAAATCCGAGATACTTCCTTGATTTGATATCCGAGCAGCTGAACATCGGCGTTGATGACATTGACGTTCATCTTGAAAGCCTGTCTGACTTTTTTAAGCTGGCGCTGATTGAAAAGGACTTTAAGATTTTCAGCCAGGAGGAATACCTTACAAATGAAACCCATAACTTTACGGGCATTACCGATTTGATTTTGGAAAATTCCTCAGGAGAACTGATAGTAATAGACTACAAGACAGGTTCCTCATCCTCGTTCAGCAAGTGCCGCCTGGAGCTTGGATACTACAAGATGCTTGTTGAAAGCGCCTATGACCGTGACGTCATCGGTGCAGGAATATTTTTCACAAAGGACAATAAGCTGAGAGTTTTGTACTTTGAAGACGAGGAAAACAAAAGGAAATTCATGCACTCAAAAGAGCTAGAAGAGGGAATAGATACATTATATAAAGTAAGAGAGAAAGTAAATGCCGGAAAATTCCCGAAAAACAGACAGTACATTTGCAGATTCTGCACTTACGAAGAAATCTGCTATAAGGATTTTGATTAAAAAAAAAAGAATTGAAAAAGTGATTATTTTTCTATTACATAACCACTGTTTTGACCTTTAGTTATAAATATTGGAGCGTCTTCGCCCAAAAATTCCCTGGTTGCTTTTAAGACGCTTTCACGGTTTCTATCATCTACAACGGAATAAATTGTAGGTCCGAATGAACTCATACCAACACCGTATGCACCGTTATCGCGCAAATGCTGCATCAGATTATGCATCCTTTCATCGTATAACGTTAATTCAGCCTTCTGGAAACCTCTTTTGTGAATTTCATCAATGCATTTGCCGAAAGCTTCAATATCCTTTTCAAGCATTGCAGGAATCATATTCATGAAAACGATGTGTGAGAGCTGTTCGACTTCCCTTTGCGGAAGCGGACAGAATTTCTGGAATAAATTAATCTCTTCACCGTCGTGAATTGAAAGTCCGTATGGTGGAATGGCTACCAGCACATCCCATTCCTGTGGAAACTCATATCTTCCAATAAGTGGCGGTGGAGATGCACTTGATGCTGAAGAAGGCAGGAATGTTGCCTTTTCCTTTAAACTGTGTCCTCCGTCAGCTATGAATCCTCCGTCTTCAAAGCCGTAAGTTCCAATACCTGAGGTTCCTCCCCTTCCAACGATTGTGGACAGTTCAACTGATCCCTTTTCGATTCCGACAGTTTCACAGATTAACTTAGCCGTTGCAAGGGCAATCTGAGTTCCGGATCCGAAACCTGAATGTGCTGAAAAGGCGTTGTGAACCTTAAAGTTGAATCCAATATCCAAATCGAAATGACTGCAGATGTCTTCATAAGCCTGTCTAATTTTCAGGTTACATTCTTCAATAGCTTCTTCATCAGTAATGCTTTCATCAAATTCAACGGTAACTCCGCTTTCAGTTTGAGTGCTTTCTAAAATAAACTGAGGGTTTTGCAAGGAAAATCCTATTCCCCCGTCAATTCTACCATAAGAACCATTTAAATCCAATAAGGTTATGTGTATTCTAGCAGGTGTTCTGATTATCATATTTTCGCCCATTAAAATTAAATATAATATTGTTTTTAGTTCATATTAAATAAAAGTTATGTTAATTCGTTATGAGGATTAGGCCTATCATGCAGACAACAATGCCTAAAATCTGCTTTAAATTAATATTCTCCTTATATAGGATGTATCCGACAAAAAGAAGCGTAATCGCAAGGCAGATATTGGCAACAATGGATCCGTTGCTTACTTTCCATCCCGCACGATACATCAGTATATAGCCGGTTTCAAGCCCAACGATTGAAATTCCCAAAACGATTGAAGTCCAGTTGACGTTAGCTATCTCACAGGTTATGTCACTTGAATTTCCGAAAAGGAAAAACAATACCAAAGTAACTGCCGCAGCAACCAGATATGTGAAAAACAGCGTAATGAACGGATTTACCTCTGAAGGCGTTGATTTGGTGCAGACGTTATACATCGTATTTGCCAAAACGACCATCAATACAGGCAGGAAAAGACCCAAAACGCTATTGTTCATATTATCACAAATTTATTCAACGTCAAAATCGACTATTTCACCATTGTCATTAACTATTTTTGCTATGGTATCCTGGGCGTCTTTCAGTTTATCGTCACAAGCTTTTACCAAATCCATGGCTTTTTTAAACTCTTCAATCGCATCATCCAATGGAACGTCACCTTTTTCCAATTTTGCAACGATTTCTTCCAATTCTTTTAAATTATCTTCAAAACTATCATTTTCCATACTAAATCACCTTCGTATTAACGTTACCATCCATAAATTCAACTTCCAGTACGTCACCAGATTTCAACTGCTTTGAACTTGAAATAACCTTTCCATCACTTTTCGCTAAAGTATAACCTCTTTTTAAAGTATTCAATGGATTTAAAATCTCCAGTTTGGAGAACTGCAAGAGATAGCTTTCTTTCTGCTTTGCAAAAATCTCTTGTGGATTCTTAAATACCTTTGAATTTTTAATCAAATCCAATTTTGCATTATTTTTCATAATCAATGAATCTGATGAATGCTCCAGGCGATTGACAATATTGTCAAGCATCATTTCCTTAGGAGCATAGATTTCGCGAGGATTTTTAAACAGTCTTTTTGAGACAATGGCTTCCAGTTTGGCCTTGTTTTCATCAAGTTTTTTGTTGATGGTAAGGTTTGCCCTTGACTCGAGCTGGTCCACGCCGTTTCTGATTTCAGCATAAGGCGGAACTGCAATCTCAGCTGCTGCTGTCGGAGTGGCCGCCCTCAAATCAGCGACAAAATCAGCTATCGTGAAATCGATTTCATGACCTACTGCACTTATTACAGGCGTGCGGCATTCATAAATTGCTCTTGCAACGATTTCCTCGTTGAATGACCACAAATCCTCAATGCTTCCTCCTCCCCTTCCAACAATCAGAGTATCCAAATCAAAGTTTTCAGACCTTTTGATTTGATATACAATGTTTTGGGCCGCATTTTCTCCCTGAACCAGTGAAGGGAAAAGGATTACTTCACACAATGGCCAGCGTCTCTTAATGGTTATTATGATGTCTCTAATGGCTGCACCGTTTGCAGCAGTTACAACGCCGATTCTTTTTGGAAAATTAGGAATTTTCTTTTTGTGTGCAGGGTCAAAGAGACCTTCTTTATTAAGTTTTTCCTTTAATTTTTCGTATTTCCTGTGCAAATCACCGATACCGTCTTTGGAAATCTCGCTTACATACAACTGATAGGTTCCATAATTCTTATAGACCTCGATTTTTCCTTCGATTAGTACTTTCATACCATCTTCGGGCTTGAATTTAAGTCTATGGCGAGCGCCGAACATCACTCCCTTGATTTGGCTGTTTTCATCCTTTAAAGTGAAATACAAATGCCCGCTTCTATATAATTTAACATTAGACAGCTCTCCCTTGATAAAGACATGCTTTAAATTCGAATCACTGCCGATGAGCCTAACAATATAATCCGTGATTTCAGATACAGTGATATACTCCCCGTCCATTAATATCACCTTGGTTAATACTTTAGCATTAATTAGTACAATAATCTTTTCCTTTTAAATAGCTTAATCAATAAAATATTAATTAGGAAATGATAACATGACCGATGAAGATTTGAGATTGGAAACAAAGTGTTATGACGCCAACGAATACGGATATTTATACGGCCTGAATAAGAGGATTCCAGATGAGGAATTTGAGAAAGTAAAGCCATACATGAGAAATTTCAGAAGAAAGGACTTTGTGGATGGCATCATTAAAGTCACCGGAAGACCTGAAGGCTACAGATGCCTTGAAAAGGACGTTTCAAAAGTCGAAGAGATACTGGGAATCGAAAAAACCATTGAAAAGAAATGGGCCAATATACATGCATCACTTGATGACCCCGTAAAAAGGGAAGCACTTCTGGATAAAACCTATGACTGGCTGAACCTTCTTTTCAAGAAAGGAACAAGACCAAAGCAGGATTTAAGCAGACTGGCAATTCATTCAACAAAAATATACGATCCTGAAGACAGCTTTAAAAACGAATCAAAAAACGGCGAAGGATCACTGTTCATTTACACTCCCCATGGAATGTGGTACATTATCAATAACTGTGGTCCCAACAGCGATTTATCATTAAACAATGTTAAAACGGATGCTGGCGGAGCCATTGGCTACAGGTTAATGTATGAGGATACGGTAGATACGCTAATCAGAATCTACACGGAAGAAAACGAGTATTCTGGTGAAAAATTATATTGAGGAAGTTTAAAACCTCCCGCTTTTCAATAATTCTGCATTGAATGCCTTTCCTGCAACATCACCTAAAACCCTGTAGTTTTTAGTGTTTCCGTCATAGGATATGAATTCAATAGCTTCAGTGTCAACGTTGCCTTCCTCATCGACGAATTCGTCATCAACGACAGCGTTAATTACCTTTCCGACAACAAGACACCTGTCCGGAACCACCTGATGCATGTCCATAAGTTCGCATTCCAGAGTGATTGGAAACTCTTCAACGATTGGAGCGTTTACATTTTCCGCTTTTTTAACTGTTACGCCAGTTCTTTCAACCTTGTCAGGAGTTTTTGAAGCTGAAACAAGACCGAAGTAATCTGCAATTTCCAAAGTGTCTTTGGTTGCGTAAGCTACAGTGAATTCCTTATTATTTTCAATGTTTTTGAGAGTCTGACGGTTCAGGGCAAAGGTAATTGCAACGTTTTCAGGACCGCACTGGCCTGCCCATGCAGCGTTCATAACATCCGGAGTTCCGTCTTCACAGTAAGTACCGACCATAAAGACCGGCAAAGGTTGTACAATTGCTTTTTTAATATTTTTTGCCATATTTATCACATTTAAAATTTATATTTGAAAATATATTTAAAAGTTTAGTTTTAATCATTCTATTTATTTTTAATGGTAATTACTGTACTGTTTAAACCCAATACTCTTGAGTAGTCTATTTTATCGGCAATACTGTTCAATACGGAGATGTTGTCAAATTCCAATTCTTCATTTTTAGCTACAGGATTGAAATCGATTCCCATATCCTTGACTGATATCAATATGTTTAGGGGCCTGAATTTTTTCGATTAAAATTCGACCTAATTTGTTCTATTTTTCTTATTTTTTATATTCATTTTCGATGGTTTGTAAAAATACAATTTCATTAGCATTAATTTTAATAAAAAGAGTCTTAATATCGTTAAATTTAAATACAATGCATTACATATATTTATTTGGCGATTTACATGAAACACAGATTAAATTTAGATATTAAAGACCAAATTATGCTTTGTTGAAAGAAATATTTAAAATTATGGATTCCAGAGAAACTTCCAAAATTTTAGCTTCATTTGGCTTTAAAAACTTGGATAAACAAGTATTTACTTTTAAAATTATATTTATTAGTATGTTTTTTGGTTTAGACATTCCTTTCATTTTAAATGAGCTTAAATCTGAAGAAAAGCTTCGTAAATACTTTAATATTTCTGAAGTTTTGAGTCCTGATCAAGTTTACAAAACTTTATCACTTCAGGACTCAGATAATCTAATGAAAGCCTTAAATCGTATTTTAAATTCAAGAAATCGTGTAAAAAGAAGAGGAAAAAAGATTTTTCTTGTTGATGCAACACCAGTGGACTTAGATTTTAATTTTCACAGAAATAAAAAGACAAAAGAACATCTTCAAACATTGAATTTGAAATGGAGCTACTCATCCTCCAAAGGATTTTATATCGGATTTAAAGCAACTGTAGTCATTGATTTCGATAGTATGAATCCTGTTTGTATTTTAATCCATTCTGGAGCCCCAAACGATGCAAAACTTTTTGACCCCATTATGGAAACTCTACAAAAAAGACGTATAATTCAAAAAGGAGACATATTAATTTATGATAAAGGTTATTACAGCTATGAAAACTACCAATTAGGAATTAGCAAATACAAAATCGTTCCTTTCATTTTCCCAAGAGACAATTTCAAAAAAAAAACAAACTCAATGACCAGTTATCCTACCCATTACAAGCTTTTAAGAAAACCAAGAAAATTTTAACCGAAAAAAGATTCTACGACAACTTAAAATATGAATTATTAAAAAAATTAGATAATTGGGAAAAATTCAAACCAATAAGGGAAAAAATAGAAGACTTTTTCAAATTACTCAAACAAGGACTCAACATGAGAGAAATACACAAATACACACCAAAATCCGTTGAAAAAACAGTATATTTAAATGTATTTTTAGGAGCCCTAATCATATCGCAAGGATTCTACTCAAAAACGGCCATACAACAATTATCTGAGAACTAAAAAATTCAGAACCCTAAATCATTGACATTCTCATCGCTTACATCAAACGTTTCAACATTAAAGTCATTGACATCCGCATAATACTGCTTAAAATCACCGTTTTCATCATGCATGATTTGTAAAGTCAGATAGCTTTTACTAATAGTTTCAATAGCTGATTTAACATATTCAAAATCCTCTAAAGCATAATCCTTCCTGAAATTAAGATAAAAAGAATCGTTTAAAGGATCGTTTATTTCCGAAAACAACAACATTTTCTGAGCTGAAGACAAGTTAAATAAATTCATTTTATTCACCACTATTCCCTGATTGCCTATTTTGGTATATAAAACCTGTTTATAAACTAAATGCTCCATAAATTAATTCAGATAATATTTGAATATTGTTTAAAATATCTAATTAATTTTGCATTATTTATTAATTATATATCAAGAATATTAAATATATAGTTTTTTGAGTGCAAGTACTCACATACAACATTAAAACCGTTAAATTAACTTATTTTGACTTTTAATGAGTATAATTAATGATAATTAAAATCACAACTGCAATTTCATAAATCATGGATTAATCATTATTGCCAAATTTACAATTAGATTAAAAAAAAATATTAGAAAATATTAAAAGTTAATGAAAAATAATATATTATCAATAATTAATGAAAAGAGATATCATGAACATTTCAAAAAATTATAATGAAAAAGAGTTGACATTAACTGTTGAAGGTCGCATTGATACAATCACTTCAAAGGAGTTGGAAAAAGAAATTAATGACGAAATCGGCAATTTTGACTCATTGATTTTGGATTTTACCGATTTGGAATACATTTCAAGTGCAGGACTTAGGGTGCTGATTGCAACCCAAAAGAAACTGAAAGCGGACAACATTCCTTTTGTCATTAAAAACATCAACGATACGATTAATGAAATATTCAGAATGTCAGGTTTTGATAAAATTTTAAAGATAGAATGAACTCAATAACATTAAAACCTGATTTGAACGAGCTATATGCTTTAAACGAACTTGTCTTAAATGAGCTTCCCGAAGAAAACCTTCAGGTCAATTTAATCGTGGAAGAGATATTCGTTAACATTGTATGCTATTCAAAATCAGAATTCATTACCGTTAATGCAGAATACATCGACTCAAAGCTAATACTGGAATTCATAGACAATGGAATTAGATTCATATCATTCATCATAGGAATAATAGGTATTTGGGTTTCCAAAAAGATTAATTTTATCCATACTCCTCAAAAATCCAAAAGAAAAGCAAACAAACGATTATATAAAATATTATTTTCCATCTTAATAATTCTCACGGCAGTTCTTTTTATCCAGTCCCACATGCAAATGAACATTGCGATAGCAATAGCGGAACTGGCACTTGTCATAATCATATTATATGCTTATCTGACAAAGCCTATCGAATCCGAAGTAGCTTCAATTCAAATCAGTCCGATATCTGAAAAAATCATGAACATATTCCTTTTTGCAACATTAATTATCGCAATATCCGGATTATTATTCTCAATCTTCGTAGCAAAAAGTTCATTCATAGATTTTGAGGAATTAGTTACCATTTCAGAACTTATGCCATTTTTAATGATTACTGACATCATAATCCTTTTGTTTTTCATACCCGGAATGATTGTTGTGAAATATGTTGAAAATACGCTAATCAACCCTATAAAATCATTTTCACAGATTGGAGAATTCGTGCATGAAAACCAGAAAATCGAAACGGAAGGACTGCTCGACATCTATTCAAAATATATTAATGAGAATAATGAAATCGGAACGCTCGCCCAGTCATACACTGATTTGATAAACTACAACAACAATTATATTGAAAACATCCAGGAAATTGAAGGTGAAAAGGAGCGTTTGAATGCGGAAATCGATATCGCAACCAAAATTCAGGCGGCCGCCCTTCCAACCGAAGCGATTATAACCGAGGATTTTACTGTTGACGGATATTCCCGTCCAGCAAAAGAGGTAGGAGGAGATTTCTTTGACTATTATCCATTGGACGATGATAATCTGGCCATTGTAATCGGTGACGCTTCAGGCAAGGGTATTCCGGCAGCAATCGTTGCAATGATTACTCAGGTCATGATTAAACAGATGCTTAAAGACAATCACAATCCTTCAGAAGTCCTATACTCATTAAACAATCAGCTGAATGAAAATAATCCCGAAACGATGTTCATTACATTATGGCTTGGAATCTATAACAGGACAACGAGCAAATTAACATTTTCCAATGCAGGACACAACCCCCCGTTAATCAATGAAAACGGTGAATTCAAATATTTGAATATGGATACAGGAATTGTTTTAGGAATTATGGAAGATTTCGAATACGAAAACGAAGAGATAACGTTAACAAATGGAATTGTCGCATACACTGACGGAATAACCGATGCAAACAATAAGAACAATGAAATGTACGGCGAAGAGAGACTTTTGAAGTTCTTCAATGAATTCAAAAGCGATGAAGACCCAATCGTGCCGTTATTGAATGACATCAACACTTTTACCGAAGGCAATGACCAGTTTGACGACATGACATTATTATATTTAAAGATCAAAAATGATTAAATTAGCTTACTGCAATGTGGAGAATCTGGATTTAAGCAAGGGTTACGCCCGAGTTTCACCGGAAAGACAAGAAAAAATCGATTTTTACAGATTTGAAAAGGACAAGAAACTCAGCTGCGGCGCATACTTACTTTTAATGAAACTTCTGGATGATATGGATATCACCAAACCTCACTTCAAAATAGGAAAATACGGTAAGGCATACATATCCAACTATGAAAATATTTATTTTAATATAAGTCATTCAAGCAAAATGGTTGCATGCACAATTTCCGATAGGGAAGTTGGCATTGATATTGAAAATATTGACCCTACAATTGATTTAAACATAGCTAAAAATTACTTCTTCAACAGAGAATATGAAAGCATAAAAAATTCTAAAAATCCGGCAGACGAATTCTTCAGCTATTGGGTTTTAAAGGAAAGCTACATGAAATACACTGGACTTGGATTTAATCTGGACTTGGACCGCTTTGAAATAGAAATCGATGATGAAATAAAACTTAAAGACGATAAAAACAACCTTAAATTCAACTTGTTTGACATGAAAGACTATAAGCTGGCGGTATGTTCACACTATGATGTTAGCGATTGTTTTGAATATTCGGCCAAAGAATTGCTTTAAATTTGAAAAAAATTTATATTCTAATATTTTAAAAATTAATATTAGTAATTATTTCTAAAAAATCAGATAGGATGTATAACCATGTTGATGAATGAACATGAAAAGCTTACAAAAGATCATTACAAGATTTTCGCATTAAGCTGGGCAGGATGGGTCTTTGATTTCTACGATTTGATGTTATTTACCTTTCTTGTATCACAGCTTCAAAGCAGTTTGAATTTTACAGCGGAAATGCTTTCCTTATGTTTGGGAGTATCACTTTTTGCCACAGGTTTAGGAGGAATTGTTTTCGGAGCGCTTGGAGACAAATACGGTCGTAAGACAGTGCTTCAATGGACAATCATAGTCTATTCTATAGGTACATTACTATCCGCATTTTCATGGTCATTCTATTCCCTGATAATATTCAGATTCATCACAGGGTTGGGTGTCGGTGGAGAATGGGCTACAGGACAGACCTACATTAACGAGACATTCCCGGATAAGCTGAGAGCCCGATACGGAGCTTTCATGCAGTCCGGAGCGCCTGTTGGAGTGATTCTGGCTTCAATAGTCGGAGGATTAATAAGCCCTATTATCGGCTGGAGACTTACATTTTTAATTTCAATCATTCCTGCAATTACAGTCATATTCATCAGAAGACATCTCAAGGAATCCGATGTCTGGATTCAAAACAGAGACGAATACGTCAATAAAAATATTTTCCAGGAGTTCAAGCAATTAATAACCAAAGAACACAGGAAAATATTTTTAATCTCATTAATTTTGTGTCTTTTCGGTATGTCAGCATACTGGTATACTTATTCCTGGCTTCCGACCTACCTTACAAAGGAAAGGGGTCTAGCTGCCGTTGGAACCACTCTCGGAATCATTCTAATCCAAAGCGGAGATTTCCTTGGATATACCTCATTCGGTTTTGTAGCCGAAAAGCTTGGAAGACGTCCTGCATTTACGATATACAGCTTCATTATGGGAATAAGCATATCCATGATAACCCTTTGCTGGAATCAGATTGAAGCAGTCCCAGATTTGATATTCGTATTCATGTTCCTCACAGGATTCGGAACCGGATTCTTCGGAGGATTCGGTGCGCTGTTCTCAGAACTTTTCCCGACAAAAATCAGAAATACGGCTGTTGGAACTGTATTCAACCTTGCACGTGGAGCGCAATTCGTAACTCCAGTAATCATTACTCTCGTTGCAACATATTTCGATTTAAGCTACGGAATAGCTATCGCATCAATATTTGCAATACTCTGCGGCATATGGATTTGGGTATTCCCTGAAACCAAAGGAACAGTCCTTAACGAGCTGGATTGAGTTAATGAATAAAATAATTTCGGTAAAAAAAGAAATTAAAAAAAAAAGATTTAGTAATGACTTTGTGGAGTCATTCCTAAATGATGATCTTCGCTTTTCTTACCAGGAATTCCGTATGCATCCGCCCTGCATTGAGTACATGCTCTGAATACCGGAATTATCTCTTCGACCTCTTCACGAACCCTTTCCATCATTGAACAGTCAGGGCGTGAATAATGCTTCATTTTTGCCAGAGGTATTAATGGCAAGATATTCATTAATGCAGCACCTCTTTTCTTGACTTCCTTTGCGATTTCAATGATGTGTTCGTCATTCAAACCAGGAATCAGTACTGAATTGACCTTTACGACCAATCCGTTGGCTGCCGCCTTTTCAACACCTTCCAGCTGATTTTTGATTAAGATTTCAACAGCCTCATAGCCTTTGTATACCTTTCCTTCATATTTGATGAATGAATAGATGTCAACTGCAATATCCGGGTCGATTGCATTAATCGTTACGGTAACTGAGTTAACTCCAAGCTCTGCAAGCCTGTCAGCATACTTTGGAAGCAAAAGCCCGTTTGTACTCATGCATTTTATCAGGTCAGGATGTTTTTCAGCCATCTTTTCAAAGAATTCAAAGGTTTCTTCATTGGCCAGAGAATCTCCAGGACCTGCAACACCAACAACTGAAATTGGACCGTCTGCGGTTACTTCATCGATATGTGCGATTGCATCGTCAGGATTCAAGATGCAGCCTGCAACCCCAGGCCTGTCCTCTTCGTTATTAATATCCCTTGTACAGAAGTTACAGAAGATATTGCATTTTGGTGCGATTGGAACATGAGCTCTACCAACTTTATCGTGCATTTTTTCATTAAAGCAGGGATGTGCTTTAGTTATATGTGCAAATCTGGAACCTTTATGTTCATTCATTTCAATCACTACTCTCCCTAATTGATTATAGATATTATATAACAGGTGTTATATAAATCTTTCTACATTCCATTTTCTAATTCACTTATATAAACATTAGCTTTTTCAATCCAAGCATCCATAATCAGCTCATCGGTAGCGACAACTGCAACAATATCCTTAGTGGACATGTCCTTGATAATCTTGAAGCCTTCAGGCAAAATCCTGAATATGGCATCGTAAATCCTTCTTTGAAGATTGGATTTAGGGTCGTCGATAATCAATGTTTCCAGATTCATCTGATTTCCTGAAATTTCAATGGTGAATCTGTTAGGCTGATAGATTTCATCCCTTGAAAACATCCTCCATAACCTTTTCAAGATGTTCGGAAGGTAATTTTCATCCTCAATGAAGATGCTTGTTATGTCGTTTTCCTTAACATAAGTAAAAGTGGCGACATCCTTGAATTCAACGACGGTTGAAGTCTTTTTCATTTTAATAGCTAATATAAATACAGGATCGTCAGGATTGACAAAAGCTTTTAAATCATCAACGGCCGTACCCAGAACCAAATCCTGGAAAATCTGCTTTATGATGATTTCATAAACCTCTGCGCCTTTCTCATCATAGCATTCAACTAACATATAACCAACTCTTCTTATTTGTTATCCTGCCTGTGTCCCATTCCCGATACGAGAAGAGCTGCGCCTACAGCACCGATGTGTTGGGAATATTCAGGAACTATAACGTCAATTCCACCCAGGGTTTCACTGACGGCTTCAACAAGACCTGAAATCAAACTTGTTCCCCCCACCTGTATCAGAGGTTCACGTATATCAATTTCCTGAAGTTGCTGTTCATAAACCTGCTCTGATACTGAGTGACATGCAGCCGCTGCAACGTCAGCCTTTGATCCGCCTGCAGCAAGAGTAGTAACAAGGTCCTGAATACCGAATACAATACAGTATGAGTTAAGCATAGCCTTTCTCCAGTCTCCCTGAACTGCCAAAGGACCAAGCTCAGTAATGTCAACGTCAAGCCTACGGGAGGTCATGTCCAGAAATCTTCCGGATGCCCCTGCACAGATACCACCCATGGTAAAGTTGTCCGGAATACCGTTGTTTACGGTAATTACCTTGTTGTCCATACCACCGATGTCCAATACTGTAGCTTCGCCTTTCTGACGGTCTGCAAGGTATACTGCGCCTTTTGCGTTAACGGACAGTTCTTCCTGAATGAGCTCGGCTCCGAATTCCTGACCCATGGTGAACCTTCCATAACCGGTGGTTCCGATACCGTCCAAATCATCCCAGTCATAATCGGTTTCGCCAAATGCTTCTGCTGCTGCAGTCTTTGCGGATTCGATAATGTCCTTGGTTGCGGTCCAGCCAGTTCCGATAACCTGGTTGTTTTCCATTAAAACAGCCTTTGTAGTGGTTGAGCCGGAGTCCAGACCGAGGGTAAGTCCTTCCTGCTTTTCACGTGCAAGAATACTTCTTCTGGTTACTGTAGTGGCCAGAGCTTCCATACGTATGAACAGTTCGTCAGCCTTAGTCCTTTCAGTGAATGAATAGGTAACTACAGGTATACGAGTATTGTTCTGAATGAAACGCCTTACCTCATTTCTGACAAGTGCTGCTTCGGCACATCTGAAACAGGTGGCGATAAATACTGCATCAGGCTTTGACCTGCCTTCGACAATGGCCATTGCCCTTGCAATCATTAACTTTAAACTTGAACTCTGAGCAGAAAAGCCGAATTTCTCATAAGCTTCATCAATGTAATCCAAATCGATTTCGGGAAGAATAATTTCTGCACCAAACTTGTTAGCTGCCTTTTCAATTTCCTTTTGAATTCCACTATATTCAGTTCCGCATGAAACTAAAGCAATTTTAACCATCTTTATTCCTCCTCAACTTTTTCTTCTAGTGAATCAACGAACTCATTGATGTTGTTTACCATAACGTAGGTTTCATCCTGATTTGTCGGATAATCCACTTCCAGAATAGGAATGTCACGATTCCTAAGTAAGAATATTGATAATTCGTTTGTTCTTGCACAACCAATACAACCGAAACCGTAAGGTGCGCCGTCAACGATGATTGCGGCTTCAGCCTCATCAATCAGAGGTCCGATAATTGCCATTCTGCCACGAACACCTGACGGAACCTCGATAGCCGCATATTTAAGACCCTGAATCGGGTCGTCTTCTGTAATGTTCATCGGAGGAGAATCAATCTCCGGATCTTTTATCTTTTGTCTAATTTGTTTTTGAAGAACCAAAGGAGTATGACCTTTCCTTTCAATTAAATCTGCCAAGATTAATGAATTTGGAGGATAAATAGCTACTTTAACCATATTTTCACCTGTTTTATTTGTTTTCTAAACTTTCATACATTATTTCTTTAAAATCATCAACTTTAACCGGTTTTTTCTTTTCAACCGTTACGTCTTTCGGATTTTCCAAAGCTTCGCCAACATAACCCAGTATTGTGTATTCCTTTTCCATTTGATGGAATCCTTCCCTAGGTCCGAATCTATGACCCCTGCATCTTCTAGGGTCACCCGGAGCGAATCCTCTTTCCTTTGTGAATATGTGCGGAGGGTCAAGCTTTCTGATTTCCTCAATCGCCTTGTAAACGTCTTCCTTTTTGCCACTAATCATTGATCCGTAGCATGTGTTCTTGATTGTTAAAGGAAGGCCAAGCATGTGGAATTCTCCCACAATCTCACTTTCACTTACGCGAGCTCCAGGTCCGAGAATTATCATACGAGTAATTACGTCCGGATCCCAATCTTCACTACTCATGTTAACTTTAGGACATAGATTCTCTGACATATACTTCAACTCCTTCTTTTAAATCTTCTAAACCTTCAGTATTGGCTACCATTTTACCTATAATGTTTGTAGCGCCAAATGATTCTGCAGTCGGTCCGAATTCCCTGTTAGGCTCAAACCTTACACCAATCAGTCCTGCTGCCTTTGCAGACATGTTGGTGATACCAATTTCACATTCATTTACAACATCTACAGGGTTGTTTTCGGGAATGAGTCCCTTAGCCAGTTTTTTGTCCCCTTCAAAGATGGTAATGTGCATTCCAGGCACCGCAAAGTGAATCTTGATTTTTCCGACAGGGTTTTCCAAAAGGCCGGATATTAACTTAAAGTACTTGACTGATCTTGGCGCATTGTCAACGAATTTAACTTCAACCACTTTTTCAGGATCAACGGCTTTTGTTACGACTTTTCCTTCATTTAAAATATCAATGGTATGTCTAGGAGACTGCTCTACGATTAATCCATCATCATCGGTAACTCCTTCACGGATATGCTCAATTCCGGCTTCGGCCAGCAATTTGCTTGCTTCGCCCTGACTTTTGCTGAGCAGAAGCAATCTTTTCTGCTTGGATTCAACAGTAATGAAATCATCCTTTTTCGCAATATCAATAAGCTCCATTCCTGCAGTGATTCTACCCACCGTAGTGTGATTTGGGGTTAAAACCCTGTTTTCACGATAAACGTACATTCTGCCTACGCCGCCACCATTATTTCTAATGGTTATGGTTCCTCGTACCCTTTGGGTAGTATTTTCCTTAGGTTTGTCAATGCCTTCAAGGTCATAAAAGCCCAAAAATGAATTTGAATCAAAGTGAACCTTAATCCTATTGCCCTTAATTAATGAAAACAAGTGTTCGACACAGACCGGTGAGTTCTCATCAATTTCAAAGGAAATGTAGGTGTAAAGTTCATTTCCCGCTTCAAGAACAGTGCTCAAATCGGAAACGGATGCGCTGTCCGTTGTTGTACTTCTTTCAATGATCGGTTCAATGGAAGTTACCTCATCGTCATCAGTCAATTCCGCCAAAGTCTTTTTACCACCGATAATGCGTGCAAAAATACCCTTGTTGTATGGGGGCACGCCATATACGTTAGTGGTATTTTCCTTAAGAAGAATCAAGTGCGTTGACTCGTTACTGAAACTAGATAAACTTAAAACAACATCACCCTCATAATACTTGAATTCGTCATGGGTAGGCTCCAAATCGGTTACGATAGGTCCGATTGCCACTTCCGTAGGGGTGGACCACCTTATGGATAAGTCGGTGAATTCCTCATACTGGTTTTTCCAAACGTCAACAAGAGGTTTTGCCTCCTCATCATCTAAAAGTTCGATAATGATAGAACCTTGGGTTGTCTTAATTTTATACTTAGTTATATTCTTTTCCAGTTCTTTTTTACCCTTAATTAGACAAATAATACTACCAGGAGTATATGGGGCATTGGTTTCATCAATAACGTCCTGGATTGTTGAACCTTCTGCCACATCAATCTCTTTGCCATTAACTTTAATTAACATACAATCTCCTAATATATTGTTTAATATGTTAACTTTATTTTTTAATATTAAAATAGTTACTTATTTGAATTGAATGGGATGGAAAAAAGTACGGGCATATTAAAAAAGAAGTGACGGATTATCCAAAATTAATTCAAAAAAATAAAATGGGAGAAATAAGTTCATCTTATTTGGCAAGGATACCTCAACCCCTGTAGATTGAGGAGGAATTGCCTTCTCCTTTTTATTAACTTAATCTCTTTTTAACTTGACAGAAGAATTTAATTATTCCACCATCAAGTTTTTAATTTGAAAGTTAATTCCTTATATACTTTATAATCAAATAGATTCCAAGAATTGCACTGAATAGAAATCCTAAAAATCCGATTGCAGAAATATCCCAAACTTTCGGTCCCTTATCCGCCATGATTGCAATGGATGAACCTACAAGCAATGCGGATACGATTAATGATATGGACAGCTGATTTTTCAAGTCATCCAAACCAGTGTGGTTCATAGTTAATTCAATTTCGCCTTTTTCAACCTTATCGAGAGTGCTGTTGAGCCTGTCAGGCAAATCTTTCAGCAAATGCTCGATTTCAACAATATAATTGAATCCGCCACCTACAAGATTTCCAGGTTCGAATTTTGACTTGATCATGTCCTTAGCGAATTTTTCAAGTTCAGCGGTTAAGTTGAAGTGAGGATCAAGCTTGTCTCCGGCTTCCTCAATGAGAATTATTCCCCTTCCAATCATTACGAATTCCCTTGGAAGGATAATATTGTGCCTAATCATGACATTCATCAAATCATCGAATATGCCGTCCATCTGGTCCATGTCAACGCCGAGGTATGAATTCAGCAAATCGTCAATGTCTTCCTTGAATTCATCAGTGTTCTGCTCAGGAGTTATGATGTTCATATAGAGCAACTGATTGATGAGATGATGTGAATTTCCATCCAGCAAGAGCAATACCAATTGGGCGAAGTTTGATCTGAAAGTATCATTTACGACACCTATCATTCCAAAATCAATGTAGCAGAGCCTATTGTCACGGGTTACAAAGAGATTTCCCGGATGAGGGTCTGCATGGAAAAATCCGTCAATCAACACTTGCTTTAGATAGGATTGACATCCGTACTGGGCAATTTCCGCGTTGTTGATTCCTTCAATTTCATTGTCATAGAGGTCAGGCAATTCATATCCGTCGATAAGCTCCATGTTAATGACTTTGGAGGTACAAAGCTGAGGATAGACTTCAGGTATCTTGATGTATTCAACATCTTCAAAGTTTTTGGTTATTTTACCGATGTTTTTAACTTCTTCCAGGTAGTTCAATTCTTTAAAGATGGATCTTTCAAATTCCTTGGCCATTGCAGGTAAATTATAGGTTCTTGATTTAGAAACATACTTGTCTACCGTTCCGGCAACTTTAATCAATATTTTTACATCAGGCTCGATAACTTCCCTGATTCCAGGCTTTTGAACCTTTACGGCAACATCCATGCCGTTTTCCTTTAACGTCGCCTTGTAAACCTGGCCGATTGATGCGAAACCGAGAGGTTCTTCATTGAATTCAGAATAGATTTCTTCCAACGGCTGTCCAAGTTCTCCTTCGATAACTTCCCTGATTTCATCAAAAGGAGTCAGTGGAGTATTGTCCCTAAGAAGTTTCAAGTCATCAGCAATCTCATTACCGACCATATCGGGCCTTGTAGCCAATAGCTGACCCAATTTGATGAATGCAGGACCCAATTCCTCCATTGCATACCTTAAATCTGAAACTTCAAAGTTCTCATCTTCACCTTTGTCCTTTAACAGATTTGCCAAATGGTGATTTTTTGCAACACCCATAATTTCATCAAAACGTTTTCTTGCAACTTTCTTTTCTTCTTTTCCCATTTTTTATCGCCTTGTGCTTTAAATTTTCTATTAACGTGAATATTAATCAATAATTCGTATTTTCAAGATAAATTCTTCTTTTTTGATTTTTCTTTGACCCTTTTTTTAAGAAATTTTTCCTTTTCTTGTTTTAAACCCTCAAATCACCCCATTTTTAAATCCATATAAAAATAGGGGGCATTAGATTATATGAAACTGACTATTTTATTTAATAAAATTCAATTATAATTATTAATTAAGTAACAAAATCATAATAACAAACACAACATTTTATGAAATTATTCAATTTCACTTTCATTTTTTCATGACTGCTTCATAAATATAATCAATCATTTATTATCAAAATCTAGAATAAAATATGGTTTCCTAAAAAAAATAGTAAAAAAGTGTGGTTAATTTATAATTTAAAGACAGGATTCTTATTTTGGTCAAATACTTCAATGGTCTGGCCTTCGTAAGTAACGTTAAGCGTCAATTCATCGGTTACTTCGCCGACCACATTGGCTTCTATTGAATATTTGGCAAGATACTCCTTAATGAAATCGCATTTATCCTCAGGAGCCGTAAATACAAAGCCGGATCCAGGATATGACTTTAGCCAGTCTGCCCATGGCACACTCTCATTTCTTGGAATGTCTGAAAGATTGACGTTAGCCCCTTTTCCGGAAGTCTCAAGAAGCATTTCCAGAGTCCCTAAAATTCCAGGGTTTGAAATGTCCTTTCCCGCCTTGATATAGTCATTTTCGGCCAAGTACTGGACTGCGGTAATCTGATCCTGAACAAGCTTGGCATCCTTGTCATAAGTGGTATCCCAGTTCAGTTTAAACATCTCATGAGGCTTGCCGTCCAAGTCAATGGCTACAATTACCTTATCGCCGGTTTTAGCACCGAAACTGGTAATTAGCTTGTCCTTTTGAGCTATACCGACAATGGCTACTCCAACTGAATCGCATTCTGCATCGGGATGCAGGTGTCCTCCGACCATAGGGACTCCGAATTTCATGCATCCGTCCTTTATTCCAGTCAATAATTCTTCATAAATCTCATCGTTGCTGATTGACATTATGTTAACCATTGCTAGAGGCTTTCCGCCCATGGCCGCAATGTCATTAACGTTAACGAGAACTGAACAGTAGCCTGCCCAATACGGATTGACATTCATAATCTGACCCCATATTCCATCGGCAGCCACCAGAATAACCTGATTATTTCCTATATCAACTGCTGATGCGTCATCACCGATGTCGATGATTACATCTCCTGAAACATTATAAGCTTCACCCAAAAGATTGATTACATTGTCTATTGAGCTTTTACGGGAAACTCCTTCGAATTCCTGTACTTCTTTTATGAGTTTTTCAAAGTCTAAAATAAACCCCACTTCCTTTAAATTCTATTGATTTTATATTTAATATTCCTATTATTTATGATTTCGATAATCTTTTTTTCCAAATCATCAATTGACTTGAAATCGGCCGAATTGACCAATTCATTTTCATTTTTAAAAATTAATTTATGGATTTCACCGCCGATAATGTCATCGTTTCCGCTTTCAACTTCAAAAATAACTGAATTTTTAGATTTAAATCCGCTTTCAACGACCTTATCCAAATCACCGTCGGTTATTCCTATTATCGGAATGCTGAATCTGTATAGGATGTCCGATGCTATTAATGTGGTGTCGTCGCCTATGGTGATTACCACTGAATGATTCCTGAACCGGTAAACGTCCTCGCCTGCATGGTCGAGAAATGCCACCTTAAAGTCTGAGGACTTCTCATTGTCCAGTACTCTCGGAGTGACTTTCGCCTTTCGCAAAAGCCCGGTCTTTACGATGGCTGAGCCTAAATCGACTTCACCCAATTTTTCAATGCCATGGGGCTTAATCTCGCCCCCAACGATTTCAACGATTCTGCCGTCCTTTGAAACCAGTATTAATTTATCAGAGGTTGATTTTCCAATAACCACGCCGTTAACCATTATGTTTTCGCTGGGGCTCACTCCATGAATCGTCCTTCGAGATTCGCTTTTCTCGTCATCCTTTATATGGGTTTCATA
The DNA here is from genome assembly GCF_900103415.1 of Methanobrevibacter millerae. NCBI lineage: Archaea > Methanobacteriati > Methanobacteriota > Methanobacteria > Methanobacteriales > Methanobacteriaceae > Methanobrevibacter > Methanobrevibacter millerae. The sequence continues at coordinate 144,256 of NZ_FMXB01000001.1, read as the reverse complement.
AATCTCTTCAGGCGTTACAATTTTTAAATTCAGCTTATCGGCAAATTCACAAGCCAAATCGGACTTGCATGCCCAGTTAATGACGCTTCCGTCCTTTTCGCCCGGCCTTTCAATCTGAATGACGGGAATATTATTGTCAGCAATTTTGTTTTCATAGTGAGTGTAGACCTTATAGCCGAAAACCTGGCCTGTAGTTGATGATTTGCCGTAATTCAAAAGGAAAATAACGTCAACGTTGTCATCGTGAAATATCTTTAAGGAATCGCTTGGAACAAGCTTTCGTGAGATGTCTATAACATTTTCAAGGGACTTGTCAATCACGGCAGTTCTTCCCATGGTTCCGCCGAGTCTTACAGAAACGTCACCGTATTCATTTATCAGGTCAATCAGTTTCAGGGCATAGCCGGAATCTATGATGTTTGGACCGTGAACCACAATTCCTATTCTCATTTCCTCACCCTGATTCTTTTTTTGAAAATCCTGGAGCCGCATACGTCGCAGTCGTCGAAAGGGTAATCCTCATCGAATTCCTTTTTGCATCCCTGACAGACTTTTTTCCAGTTATAGATTTCCTTTATTCCCTCGGTTATTATTCCGGAATAGTCGATTCCCATAATCTTCAAGGTGTTCTGGATGGTGTAGTCATCGCTTATCACCTTAACTGATTTTCCCTCATCGATTAGCATGAGGGCAAGTGCTATCAGCTTTTTATCTGGCAGTGACAGTCTCAAAACGTCTCCAGACTCTGATATTGACTCGTCAGTTTTATCCAGGTACTTTTGGGTTACGTCCTGAACTTTAAGCCTTCCCTCATCGACTGCGCTGTCATATGCCAGACGTGACTCAAAGTCCTTGATTTCGACAGTAATTTCAGGAACAGTATAATTATTTTTTGCGGTTAAATCAAAACCGTTGATGAAAGCTGATGCATCAAGAATATAGTAAATTTCCATAAACATATCTTTGATTTGAAAATCTATAAAAGTTTTCGGTTAATCTTCAGGGAAGTTTCATGGAATTTTCACCCAAGCTTCAGTGAAGTTTCACCCAAATTTCAGGATACTTTCAGAGAAGTTTCAGTCAATCTTCATGAAACGTTAAGGAAACTTTCAGTGAATGTTCATAGAATTTTCATGAAATATTAATGGAATATTCAGGGAATTTTCATATATTTATTTAAACATCATAGAAAAAAACTAATAACGTGAACATATTTCAATCACTGACAAGAATTGACCCGATTGAAAAAAATTATGCGGTGAAGAAAATGATAAGGGACAGCGATTATATTGACAACAAGATGATGTTTATCGTAAAGTCAGAAATTCGATTAAAAATACTAACAGAACTAAATGCAAGGCCACAGACAGTAAAAGAAATCGTAGACAATACCAATATGGTTTACAGCTCCGTTTCAAATAACATTAACAGATTAGAGCTCAATGATCATGTTCAAAAAATTGACAGAGTATATGAAATTACTCCCATGACAAGGCTTCACTTCAATCAGCTAATGGAATTCAAAAAAAGCATAGACGTTATCAAGAACTTTGACTCATTTTGGAGCAAACATAAGATAAAATACTTAAATAATGAGTTAATAGAAAATATAACAGAGCTTTATGAATCAAGGTTGATTGAAACGAATCCAACCGACATTTATAGAACTCACAATAATGTAAAGAAGCAGCTGAAAGAGTCTAAAAATGTGAAAGGGATACTGCCTTACATTCATCCGGACTATCCGGAATTGATTGAAGACATTTTAAGGGAAGACGGAAATGTCGAATTGATTATGGAGAGAAGGATATACAAAGGCATTATCAAACAGATTGACGAGGGCATTAAGCGCAAATCAATTAAAAGCGGACGGCTGAAGATTCATGTACTTAATGAAAGCATTGAGCTTTACCTGCTCATATGTGACAATTCAATGAATCTGGGACTGTTTCGCAATGATGGCAGCTACGATCAGAACAGAATACTGAACTGTGAATCAAAGGAATCACTGCATTGGGCGAATACGCTATTTGAAGACATCAAAGAAAGAGTGATTTAAATGACCTCCACAACGGAAAACTTCAACAATCTCAATGAATTCCAGAATGTCAAGTATCTGCTGACGTCCTCAATGCGCACGCTGATTCTGGTAGTCCTCTACAATGAAAGCAAAAACCTTAATGAAATAAGGGACGAGCTCAAAAAACCTTCCGCAACAATATTGCACGGCTTGAAAGAACTGGAAAGCGATGAATTGATTAAAAAAGACAAAAAAGACTATTCATTGACTTCCAACGGCTACTTACTTGCAACAAACGTTATCAAACTGATTGATAACTGGTATTCGATTGAAAAGAATAAGATCTTCTGGAACAACCACGACCTTCGAGGAATTCCGGATGATTACTTAAACAAATTATATCTTTTAAAAGACGCAAAATTCGTCTCGTCGACAACAAGTGACTTGTCCAACGCATACAACAGCTACGTTGAACTGATTTCAACATCAAGAGAACTGACAATAATTCTGCCGATTTATTCGGAGAATCATTTCAACAATCTCATAAAGCTTTTGAAAGAAAATCAGCTAATCAGCCTGACGATTTTAATCAATTCGAAAATTCTCAAGAACATGAGAAGGAACCGATATCTGAAAAAATCGCTGCTTGAAAACAGGAAAGTTACTGTGATAGAAACCAGGGAAGACCTGAAAATATTCCTGACCTTCTCTGAAAAGTTCATGGCCTTGACATTGTTTTTCAAGGATAATCATTACGATGATTCGCAAATGCTCATTGACAAACATGAAAATGCCTTGAAATGGAGCAAAGGAGTATTTAACGCATACAAAGGTGATAATGACTATGAATGACAATAAAGATATAAATACGCTAAAGGTTATCCTTCTTCAAAAAAAGGGAGGAAAAACCACTGCCAGAATAATCGAAAAGATTCTGGTAAGACCATACAATCCGAATCAAATAGCTAATATCCTCGATATCAGCTACAATACAGCCTATTATCATATGCAGATTATGCTGAAGCATAACCTGATTGAAAAGAAAAATACGGAATATGGTTCAATCTATGAAGCAACCCCAAAACTCATAAATGAGAGCGAAGCATTTTATAAGCTGAAAAAATTAATATAATTAATAGTAAGTTTATAAGATTTTTGCAAAATATGGTGATTTGATGGCAAGCAATACAACGAAAGAGCATCAAAACGAATCCTCAAAAAATATCAACTGCGCAATCATCACGCTAAGTGACAGCAGAAGCAAGAAAGAGGATTTGTCCGGAGACTATCTCCAGGATGAGATTGAAAAAAGATATAATTTGACTTCAAGAGAAGTAATAAAAGACGAAAAAGACGAATTAACAGAAGCGATAGAGAAAATGATTGAAAACGGTGCTGATGTAATTCTCACCACAGGCGGAACCGGCCTCGACATGAGAGACATTACCGTTGAAACCGTTGAGGAACTCTTTGACAAGAAAATCGACGGTTTTGGAGAAATATTCCGCCACCAGTCATATCTCGAAATCGGTTCAGGAGCGCTTATCTCAAGGGCTACGGCCGGTGTTTACAAAAAAACTTGTATATTTTCCATGCCCGGATCACCGAATGCAGTCAAAACGGCATGCAAAATAATAATCGATGAACTTCCACATATAGTTCATCACGCACAAAAATAATTGGTTGATGGATTTTAATCCATCACAATTTCTTTTTTTTAGAATTCATCTACCTTAATTAAAGGTTCTAAAGTAATTCCTTCTTTTTCAAACTCCTCAATGGCTCCTTCCTGTCTGTCAACGACAACAAAGGCCCTTGTTACATTACCACCATTATCCTGAATGGCTTTAATGGCTTTTAAAAGGGATCCACCGGTTGTGGTAACGTCTTCAACCACAATGACGTTATCGCCAGAGTTCAATTCACCTTCAATTAATTTGGATGTTCCATATCCTTTCTTTTCCTTTCGAATCATTAATAGAGGAGTTTCGCTTTCAAGAGATACTGCAGTAGCTATAGGAACGGCTCCAAGAGCAGGTCCTGCAACCTTGTCCACGTTATCGCCAGATATCATTTCAGTGATTAGTTTGGCTATGGTTGAGAGTATTTCAGGCTCTGTAATGGCCTTTTTCATGTTTATGTAATAATCACTCTTTTTACCTGAAGATAAAGTGAAATCCCCCTTAAGGAAAACTTCATTCTCCTTTAACAATTGAATTAAATAATCTTTAGATGGCATTAGATATCATCATCGCTTTTAAGTAATACTTTATCTCCTATAGCCTTTACAAGCTCTACAGGAATAACGTTTTCGCTGTCACGGATTTGTTCTGAAATTCCAATCTTTTTAACTACCAGATCGGTGATTTCAAAAGTGTCCTCATCAAAAATAATCTCTTGAACCTTACCGATAATTCTTATGTTTCCGTCCAAAACTTCTTTGTTAACCAATTCTTTCATTCTCATAAAAAAATCACCTTAATTCATAATAATATTTAGCTTTAATTTAATATAAATCTATGCTAGAAAAGCATTAATCCAATACAATAACAGTTTCCTGACATGATACCCGACACAATCATCTAAAATTGAATTTGCAATGTTGAAAGCAGTTTCTTTTTCGATTATGCCATTATCAGCGTCATCCATCAGGTTTAGGATTGACGAGGTTACGGCAATATTTTCCTGAATTTTCGAATCCGTTTTCAGCTGCATTATGAAGTCATGCTTATCTTCATCCAGGCTGTCATAAAATTCATTGATGTCAAGTTTGTATCTGTTTAACAATACCAGAACGTTGGATTGTGAACGTGGCGTAATCCAGACCTGTTTTCTGATAGCTGCACCTATAGATTCGATGACGGATTTGGCAATCAGTTCGCCTAACTTGGAATGTTTTCCCGCATTCGTCAATAAATTGGTTGAATCCAAATCAGAAGCTATTATAAGCCCGTCAGTACCTGTTCCGGTTGCAAAGGCATTGGAAAACTGTGAAGGAATCTTCAAATTATTCAAAGCAACGGTTTTTGCCTCGCTTGCCGTCATGAAGGCTTCCGTTAAAGCATTGTCATCCAGTCTTGAATTGATGAGCAGAATCGTATTGATTGTTCCTGCGTGAAACTTTCCGTCCTCTTCATAATATGACGCATCATCTCCTGCACACACCGCATTGACTCGGACTCCTGCGGTAGTAATGGCCGTTACCTCCAATTTTTTATACTTTTTAGTAATGATTGAAAGGTTTCTCATCCTGGCCAGAGTGACAAGTCCTGATGATTCGGATGCTTCAAAGCCATAATTTTCACAGAATTCGGTTAAATAATCGCTGAGGTCATGATTTTCCAGATAATTGATGTTTTCCTGTGAGAGATGATGATTGAAAAGGGTTTTCAGATTATCATTGATTCCGCCGTTTAAAACAGAATTGGAAATGACGTTTCTTTCATGATTGAAATTAATAAAAATAGAATCTTTAAAGTAATACACTTCGTCTGACGCTGAAGTCTTAAAAATAAGTCTGTTATCGTACATAAAAAAAGAGAAAAAAAGATGTAAATTGAATTTACATCATTGGTGGCATACCGCCGCCCATTCCTGGATCCATAGGAAGGTCGTCTGCTCCACCTTTAGATGCAATTACATCATCAATTCTTAAAATCATTTCAGCTGCTTCGGATGCAGATTGGATAGCTTGTTTTTTGACACGTTTAGGTTCAATTACACCAGCTTCCTTCATGTCTGCTACTTCACCGGAGAATACGTCTAATCCCATGTAGAATGAGTCTTCCTGAGCTGCTCTTAAGTCAACTAAGGAGTCAATGCTGTCTAAACCTGCGTTTTCAGCTAAGGTTTTTGGTACGATTTCTAAAGCTTCTGCAAATGCGTTTACAGCTAATTGTTCCCTTCCAGAAATGGATTCTGCGTAATCTTTGAGTTTTTTAGCCATAGCGATTTCAGGAGCACCTCCGCCAGCTACAACCTGGTCGTCTTCGAGGGTTGCTGCTACTACACCAATTGCGTCTTCGATAGCTCTTACGATTTCGTCAACGATGTGTTTGGTACTTCCCCTTACGAATAAGGTTACGGATTTAGCTGCGCTGCACTCTTCGACAAAGATCATTTCTTCACCGGAGATTTTTCTTTCTTCAACGATACCAGCTTCACCTAAGTCTTCAGCGGATAAGTCATCCAAGTTGGTAATGACAGTTGCGCCGGTAGCTCTGGATAATTTTTCGATGTCTGATTTTTTAACTCTTCTTACAGCTAAAACACCTGCTTTGGATAAGTAGTGCTGTGCTAAGTCATCAATACCTTTTTGTGCGAATAAGACGTTAGCTCCTGCATCAACGATTTGCTGAACCATGTCTTTAATCATTTTTTCTTCCTGTTCGATGAAAGCTTGCATTTGAGCAGGGTCGGTAATTGTGATTTGAGTGTCAGTTTCAGTTTCTTTAACTTCTAATGGAGTGTTGATTAAAGCGATTTTTGCACCTTTGATTTCGGATGGCATGCCTGGGTGTACCCTTTCCTTGTCAACGATTACTCCTTCAACTAAGCTGGATTCTTCGACAACAGCACCGTCTTTTTTCTCGATTTTGATGTTATCGGTGTCGACAACGTTTCCATCAGCCACTTTCTGTACAGCTTCAACGATTAATTTTGCTAATGGTTCACGTGCTGCTTCGGTTCCTTTACCTGTCATAGCAGTCATTGCGACTTTGGTTAAAGTTTCAGTATCAACGTCATCAATTGCAATGTTGTCTAAGATTTCCTGAGCTTTTTCAGCTGCTTTTCTGTATCCCATTGCAATGATTGTTGGGTGAATGTCTGAGTCTAATAAGCTTTCGGATTTTTTCAATAATTCACCTGCAATGATAACTGCGGTGGTAGTTCCATCTCCGACTTCGTCTTCTTGGGTTTTAGCAACTTCCACGAGCATTTTTGCTGCAGGGTGTTCAATATCCATTTCTTTTAAGATAGTTACACCGTCGTTGGTTACGACAATGTCTCCAAGTCCGTCCACTAACATTTTGTCCATTCCTTTTGGACCTAAAGTGGTTCTTACGGTTTCAGCCAATACTTTACCGGCTAAAATATTGTTTCTTTGTGCATCTCTACCGACGGATCTGTTAGTTCCTTCAGGTAAGATGAAAATTGGTTGTCCTTGTGCCATATAATCACCTTTTTTTAATTTAATAAATAATTAGATCAGTTTAACAATCAACATGAAAAAATAAGTTTATAGTGTTGAATGTACCTTTCTACATATAACATGAGTTTAAGGTTATATAAATACTTTACTATTTAGTAAATTTTTGTAAGAAAAAGAATTATACAATGGATGAATCGATGAATTTAATTGATAGAACATTAAAAAGGATAATTGTAAAATAGACCAAAATATTAAAACAATTCAAAAAATAAAGAAAAATTGAGAGATTTAATCCCGCAAAAGAGTTAAAAACTCCCAATAAAATTATGCTGCATTAGCACATGATCCTATAGTGCCTATCGGATATTTATTATCCTCAGCAGGTGTTGAATCTTGAACATGTTCATTTAAATCAATAGAAGAATCCTTACTTGAATCAGAATATCCTGAACTGGTAGTAGAATATCCGCCATATAACGTCATGACACTATCATCGTTTTCATCGTATTCAACATATATCGTATCTGCAGAATTTTTAATAATTTGATTATTTATTTCATTAATTGTAGCATCTTCCTGAGCAATATCTGTCGAATTTATTGCATTAACTGCAGTTTTCTCTTGATCAATATTTGATGTGGCAAAAGCATAACTACAAAGAATAATCAACAATACCACCACAATTAAAAGTATCTTTTTAATATTAAGACCTCCTTTTTAATCAGTTCTAATATAAAAAGTTTTTCATTGAAAATATATTAAAATCAAAATTATTTAATACATTAACATTAATATTATTTAAATTATTCGGTACTTGGAAACCATACATCCCCGAAGTACTATTTATACTATGCATAAAAATCAATTTTTTGCCAAACATTTTAATCACTCCTCAGTACATAATAATATATGATATTATGCATATAAAACCATGATATGAATAATATTTAATAACATCGAATATGGTGAAAATTAATTTAAAATAATAAATAATATCCTACAACACATCAAAAATGATTCCATAATAATTTAAGATGCTTGCGATAATTATAATGTTTAAAAGAATTACTCTAAGAATTATTAACTCTAAAATTAATTTATTCAAATACCTTAAAAAAACAATATGAAATTCGGTGGGATAGATAGGGCAATTAAATAAAAAAAGTAATTATGATGCATTAATGAAAATGCATCACTGAAGCGTTTCTAACGTCTAGGCTCTTTTTTCTCTAATCTGAAAGGAGGTGTCCTTTCGATAGTTTCATAAGAGTCCTGTTCTTCTTGAAGTTCATTGAAGAATGCATTAATTTCTTCCAAACGTTTGATTTTGTCGTTTTTACGCAACAATTCGTTTTGGAGGTTGATAAACTCTTCACGTGAAACAGTTTGCTCTTTCAGGTATTTGAGCTCATTATCCTTTGCATTAATCTCATTTTGAAGCTTGTTCTGCAAGTCAATGTACTCGGTACGAGGTATTGTCTGTTCCTTGAAGTACTTGAGCTCATTGTCCCTTGCGGACAGTTCATTTTCAAAGTGGGTTTGGAGATTAACATAATCTCTGCGCGGGATAGAATTTTCTTTAAGTGAGTTAATCTCTTGATCCATTGCTGCAACTTCATTTTCCAATAGCTTTTGAAGACTTAAATAATCTTCTTTAGGGATAGACTGTTCTTTAAGGGTAGCTATTTCGCTGTTCATTTCAGCAACTTCATATTCAAACTGACTCTGCAGACTGTCATAATCCTCTTTAGGGATAGACTGCTCCTTGAGAGTAGTTATTTGATTATTCATTGCGGCAACTTCATATTCAAACTGAGCCTGCAGATTATCATAATCCTCTTTAGGGATAGACTGCTCTTTTAACATGACAAGCTGGTTGTCAATCATGGTAATTTCATTATCCTTTTGCTGGAGTTCCCTGTTCTTGAATTCTATTTGCTTTTCAAGCTCCATAATTTCCTGCTGGGCGCCAGCGTCGTTTTCCAGCTTGATAACCTGAATCTTGTAATCGTCAATGGTCCTTGAAAGACTGTTGATTTGAGCATCCTTTTCGGCAATGCTTCTGTAAGACTCGTTTAATCTTTCATTAACTTCGGACAGTTCTTTCTTCTTGTAATCCATTAACTGCTCAGCAAAATAAGTCTTGATTTCTTCCAAGGAATTGTTAACGTAATCAAGTTCATAAATGCGATCTTCCTGATTTTTAATCAGCAAATCCTTTTCGTCCAGTTGATTCCGTAGTTGATTTACTTCTTCTTCTGCTTTGAATTTTATTACGGAAACTTCTTTTTCTTTGTCTACAATATCTTGTTCGAGTTCTCTAATCCGAGAGGCAGAGTTATCATTTGCTTTTTCTACCTCGAGCTCTGTTAAATCGAATTTAAGTTTATTGAGCTCTAATAAACAAGACCTGACTAAAGATTGTAAAGCTTCTTTTTCAGAGTCTATTCCATTTTCCATTTCTATCCCTTAACTTAAAATTTATCTCAATATTGGAATTTACATATGTTTAATTTTTAAATTTAAAAATTATGTAATACTGCACAATATAATTAATTAATATTTAATATAGATGTCATACTATTTAAATTAAACCCTTAAATTAACCAAAAATAGAAACTAAAAAGATATAGAAACCAGTTAAAAAATATAGAAAAAAATAGAAAAAATAAAAAAAATAAACGAGTTAAATTAGAGGATTCTCTCATTAATTAACTCTGCGTTTAATACTGATGCTCCAGCAGCACCACGAATAGTGTTATGTCCTACAAGAACATATTTTAAGCTATTATCAAAAGCTTGGTCTTTTCTTAATCTACCAACGCTAACGGACATACCATTGCCTGCATTTCTGTCCATTCTTGGCTGAGGCCTGTCCATTTCCTCTTTGACAATAACCGGATTTTCGGGAGCTGAGAATAAATTTAATTCTTGAGGCAATGCTTTGAAATTTGCCATTTTATCTTTAACATCATCAATGTCAAAGTCATCGTCCAACTCAATAAATACTGCCTCGGTATGACCATCAATAACGGGAACCCTATGACATGAAGCGCTTAATTTGAAATTTGCATCGGTGACTTTTTCGCCATCAAAAGAGCCCAATAAGTGCAATGTCTCGGTTTCCATCTTTTCCTCTTCGCTGCCGATGTATGGTACAAGATTATCAACAATGGCCATTGAAGGAACACCGTTATATCCTGCGCCGGATACAGCCTGCATGGTTGATACCCTGATTGAATTAATATTGAAATTATCGGCAATAGGTTTCAATGTCAAGGTCAATGCGATTGTTGAACAGTTAGGATTGGTTACAATGAATCCATCCCATTTATTTTCCTTCTGCTGAGCGTCAATCATGTCTAAATACTCAGGATTGACTTCAGGGATAACTAAAGGAATGTTCTTTTTCATCCTATGAGCACTGGCATTACTTGCAACAACGTAATCTTTTGCAAAGTCCTTTTCGACTTTGGCTGCAAATTCAGTTGGAAGTGATGAAAACACAATATCTACATCATTATCCATATCTTCAGGATTCGTTTCACAAACAATTATATCTTTTACGGATTCAGGCATGGCATCATTGAGATACCAAGTGGTAGCATCCTCATATCTTTTACCTGCGGAACGTGCGGAAGCCGCAAGCGCCGTAATTTCGAAATCAGGATGATTATCCAATAATTGGATGAATCTTTGGCCTACCATTCCTGTTGCGCCGAGTACACCTACATTTACCATAAAAACACCTATTCTAAACCTAAAACATCATTCATACTGCTTACAACACCTTTTTCTGCAGTAGGAACGTATCTGATAGCCCTTATTACACCAGCTATGAAAACTTCTCTTGTATGTGCCTGGTGTTTGACTTCAAGTCTTTCACCGTCACCGATAAACATTACGGTATGATCACCGACAATATCTCCACCACGGATTGCATGAACACCGATTTCTTCAGGAGTTCTTTTTCCGACAAGTCCTTTTCTTCCGAATACACCGACTTCTTCAGTATCACGGCCAAGTTCTGCGGCAATGACTTCAAAAGCGGTCACTGCGGTTCCGGATGGAGCATCCTTTTTCTGATTGTGGTGAGCTTCAATAATTTCTATGTCATAATCATATAATAACGGAGCCAATTTCTTTAAAGTGTTGAAAAACACGTTAACTCCGATAGCCATATTTGATGAGATGACCGCACCGACATTGTTGTCGGCAACGTTTTTAACGTTTGACGCCATCTGCTCTTCAGTGAAACCTGTAGTTCCGACTACAATATTGACGCCGCATGAAGTGGCTGTCTTGATTGTTTCGACTGCTGCATGTGCAATAGTGAAATCAACCAGAACATCCGGTTTTGCGGCATTTAAGGTTTCCTCGAGTTTTTCTGAACCTGTGATTTCCACGCCGAGCTCGTCAATTCCTGCCTGAAGGCCGGCGTCTTTTCCTGCCAATGGAGTGTTCGGCATTTCAATGGCAGCAACTACTTCCATATCATCTTGCGCTGTAATTTTTCTGATAATTCCGGAGCCCATTCTTCCTGCAGCTCCGGTTACTGCAACTCTAATCATCTTAACACCTTAGATAAAATTTGAATCTTTTAAAGCTTTTTTGAGAATTTCTAAACTTTCTTCTTTCAGTGGAGCTAATGGCTGTCTTAAAGGTCCTGACGGAAGTCCCATTAAGTTCATTCCGGTTTTTACAGGAACAGGATTACTTTCAACGAAACATGCTCTGATGAAATCTAGCATTTCATAGTGAAGCTCAAGAGCACGTTCATAGTCGTCGTTGAGGATGCTGTCAACCATTAAAACCATCCTTTTAACATCAATGTTTGCTGATGCGCTGATTACACCGGTTCCGCCCACAGCCATGATAGGCAAAGTCAGGGAGTCTTCACCGGATAAAATGTTGAATTCGTCTTCAAGGCCTTCAAGTGAGAGTGCCCTGTAGATGTCTGACACCTTATCGACGCTTCCGCTTGCTTCCTTAATAGCTTCGACATTATCGAGTTTAGCCAGTTCGACAACGGTATCAACGTCAATGTTTATTCCGGTACGGGATGGGACGTTATATGCTATAATCGGTATGTCAACATTATCGGAAATGGTTTCGAAATGTTTTACAAGCGCATGCTGTTGCGGTTTGTTGTAATACGGAGTGATAACCAATGCAGCGTCTGCACCTGCATCACAGGCAAACTGGGTCAAGTCCAAAGCTTCGGATGTTGCGTTGCTACCAGTTCCGGCAACAGTCTGAACCCTGCCGTCAACTTCGTCAACCAGAATCTCGATTACTCTTCTGTGTTCATCATGATCCATTGTAGCTGACTCACCGGTTGTTCCGGCACCGACCAAACCGGATACGCCGTTGTCAATCAAATAGTTAATATTTGACCTGAAACCTTCTTCGTCTATTTTCAAATCTTCGGTAAAAGGAGTTACCATTGCAACATAAGTTCCTTCAAAATTCATTCTAAAACCTCGTTAAGTAAATCTAATGCTTTTTCACCATCTTTTATATCCACATATAATACTATTGCCGTTTGAGAAGATGAAATCTCAATTATATTGATTTTGTTCTTTCTGAGCGGCTCCGTAATGTTTGAAATGATGCCCGGCGTTTCATCAGCAAAGTTAGGGCTGACGATTGTAATCATAGAAGCGTCTTCACCTAAAGATAAAGAGCTGAAGAACTCGTCTTCTATCACTAAATGATGTAATAAGTGATATGCCTTATTGGATTCTGTCTTTTCAACGAAGACTGTCATTGAATTCTGACCGGCAGAAATGCCAAATATATTGATGTTGTTGTCTGCCAAACAGGAAGTCACTTTAGCCAAAAGCCCAGATCTTTTAAGCATTCCATCTCCAACAATTGCTATAAGTGAAATAGGATTTTTATATATAGTTACAGATTTCAAAGAATCACCTTCAAAAGGCCCTACTATACGAGTACCTTTTGCAGATAAATTCCCATGTTCAAAATTAATAATCTTGGCTGATATTAATGGATCTTTGTATGTTAATGCGTGAGGATGCAGAACTTGAGCACCGTGTGTAGCCAAATCCCTCAATTCCTCAACGGTAATTTCAGGCAAAAGCTCTGCCTCTTCGATTTTGTTGGGATCGGTTGACATTACGCCTTCCACATCTGTAACGATAATTACTTCACTAACATCCAGGCAGTGACCAATTAAAAATGCCGTGATATCACTTCCTCCCCTTCCGAGGGTGGTGATTTCTCCGCTAGGTCCTTTGCCTAAGAATCCACAAATAACAGGAACGATGCCCTGATTCAGGAGTTCTCTAATGCCTTCAGCCTTTTCATTGGTGGTCTTGAAGTCTATTTTGGCTTCCAGAGGATTTGAATCAGTCATTATCGGCCATAATTTGTTATAAGGATCTATAAATTCAGATTTCACTCCTAATGATTCAATAGTTGCTGAGAACAATCTTGCGCTAGTTAACTCACCCATGGCCATGATTTCTGCCTTCTGCTTGTCAGTTAAACCAGCTCCAATAGCGTCAGTAGATAGTCCAATTAATTCATCAGTAGTCTTGTTGACTGCTGAAACCACTACTACGATTTGATTGCCTTTCATATACTCATTTACTACGGACTGCGCCGCCTTTTTAATTCTGGCCCCATCTCCTACCGATGTGCCACCGAATTTTGCTACTATTAAATCCATTAAAATTCACACCTATTTCTTGAAATTTATAAAAAAAATTTCACAAATTTTCGAATACAAAGATATTCATTTATATTTTTATTTCACCATATTAATAAACTTTTAAAAAAATAGTTTTAATTAAAAAAAGGTTCAGTTTTGAAAAAAAAGTAAATTATAAAAAAAGAGAATAAATATGTAGAAAGCTTATTCTTGAGTTTGTTCAATCTTAACAAGCCTTGTAACATATCCAGCTATTTTATTTCTTAAATGTTTAGTACTTACGGTTGAGTATTCAGATACTAATTTTTTGTTTTCTTCAAAATCAGTGGTGAAAACACCTTTGTGAGTATCTACAAGTTCCCTTGCTAAACGTTTAACAAATGAAGTTCTAATATTACCCATTATTATTCCTCCTCAATATTTCATTCTGCTCATTTTTACTTAATATAGTCAGCATATCAACGATTTGATCAATTATTACTGCATCAATACCGTTTTCCTCAGACAACTTCTCGATTTTTGCATGAACCGCCTCTTCCCTTGTCTTATCAAATACGGGCATTCCCAAGTACTCCTTGGCAAGTGCGATATCCTTTGCAATGTGAGTTCTCTGGTAAATTAAATTAAATAATTCATTATCAATTTCATCAATGCGATTTCTAGCTTCTTCTAAAAGAATTTCGGCTTCCTCTTTGTTTTCAAAAGAATTAATCTCATTTTCGCCAGTCAAAAAAATCACCATATCTGATAATAATGATAATAATATAATTTATAATAATCATAGTATATAAACTATGGCATGAAACGGCAATTTTTTAAGGAATTAAGAATTTTTTTCAGTTAATAAAACATGCATCCGTCATTATCCACATCAGTTTCGATGACCCGTCCTTCCAGATTACTCCATGCGTCTTTAATATTGTCACAGGAGCCTTCATCGCAAACTGCCACAAATGATGATCCCGTTCCTGAAAGGCCTGAGGCAACGGCACCCGCCTGAAGAGCATCGATTGCAATGGCCGGGTCAAAGCCCAGGGCTGATGCGTATATCAGGCCATTTAAGTTAAGAGCCTTGAAGTAATCCTTATCTTTAGCAAATCCGAATGCTGTTTTTACAAGAGGAGCCATCAGCTTCATGCGGTTAACGTCGCTGTCTCCGGATTTTGCATGGAAATTGGGCATGTAAACAAGTATCTTATAGTCATCCATTTTCTCTTTAATGATGAATTCCCTGGCTTTATTGTTGGTTACTACAACGCCTCCGAAGTAGGATGCGGTTGCATCATCAAATGAACCGGTTATGGTAACTCCCGCTTCGATTGAGGCATCAATAGCCAGATTGATGATTTCCATATCCGTTAATGGAGTCAGGTCAAACTCTTCACATATTATTTTGGATGATACGGCAACAACGGCGTTTGAAGAGGCGCTGCTGCTTGAAAGGCCTGAAGCCATCGGCAGGGTTGATTGCGTTTTGATTTCAAGACCGAAATCGTTTTTATCAATATCATACCTTTCAAAAACCTTATCAACACATAAATCCATTAAATCAGTGCTTG
Source organism: Methanobrevibacter millerae (assembly GCF_900103415.1). NCBI lineage: Archaea > Methanobacteriati > Methanobacteriota > Methanobacteria > Methanobacteriales > Methanobacteriaceae > Methanobrevibacter > Methanobrevibacter millerae. The sequence goes on along the minus strand of NZ_FMXB01000001.1, from coordinate 128,849 downwards.
CTCCTACATCATTATAGCATTTCACTCCGGAATCGATTGATTTTGCCTCGCATTTAATGTTAAGACCTATTCCAAATGCGGATCCGCAGCCTGTTGCTATTGCATTAATTATCGTTGCTGAACCGGGACATCTAACTTTCTTTATCATTATTTCATCTCATCGTAAGGGATTTCAACTTCACTAAAATCACAGGCCCTGTTTCGGGCGTTTGAAGCTAATTTTTTTCTGAACTCGTCATTTCCAATTATCTTATCAATGGCATCGGACAATGTTGATGCGTCATTAGGATTTATCAATAAACCGACGTCGTCATTAATTATTTCTTTTATTCCGCCGACGTTGCTTCCGATAACCGGCTTTCCACATGCCAACGCTTCAATTAATACCAGTCCGAAGCTTTCGGAAAATGAAGGTAAAACCAGAACGTCACAGCCGGGAATTATATTTTCAACGTCATTTCGTGAGCCCAAAAATCTGACATCAGGAATGCTTTCCTTTTCGACCTTGCTTTCAAGCTCGTTTTTCAAAGGGCCGTCACCGACAACAACAACTTCATAATCGGTTTTTGACAGTTTTTTAGCTTCAAGAATTAAATTAACGTTTTTACGCTTAATGATATTTCCAACAAAAAGGACTATCGGCTTTCCATTACTTTCTAAAGTATTTTTATTGTCCATGGAAAATTTATCAATGTCAACGGAATTCCAGTAGAGTCTTGTTTTGGCCTCGATTCCACTGACTCCCGTTGCCAGAATCTCATCCTTTAAGGCATTGCTTACTGCAAAGACCACATCGGCCTTTTTAAGTACCTTTTTAATAAACGGCCTCATGAATGACTGCTTTTTATACATTTCAAACATGTCTGAACCGTGTGCGGTGACATATGTCTTAATTTTATGCTTTGAGCCCACATCAACGGCGGCAGCTCCAGCAGGGAATAGGTAATGTCCGTGAATGATGTCAATGTCAACTTCCTTTAAAAGATTTTCCAGTGCCTTTTCGGCATTTCTCTTAAACATCAGACCCCTGATTCCGGGAATGTTAATTCCTGTAGTGCCTATAACGTGAATACCGTCAATATCGGCCAAATCCTTGTGGGGATATGTTATTACGTAAACTTCATGACCCTGCTTTACGAGTTCCTTTGATAACGTGTGAATATGAACGCCTACGCCTCCGAAATGGGGCGGAAACTGACCGAGCATAGCTATTTTCATACAAAGCCCTCCATATTGTCATTCAAATAATTTCCTTCCATGTCAACGAGAATAACGTCAAGCTCCAATTCAAAGCGCTGGGCGCAACGCTGCTTTATTGCTGTTGCGATGCTGTTTGCAACTTCCTTCTGAAGGTTTATTTCGCTTAGAATATCGAGCATGTCATCGGTTGTGGCCGAATCGTACAGCCTTTCAAGAATTTCCCTTTCGGCACCGCAGATTCCCGCATGGGTAATCATTATCTCACGCCTTCCGTCTGCTACGGCATGCTTTGTATTGAATATTCCTCCGGCGACCTTAATCAATTTCCCGATATGTCCAAAGAAGGTAAATCTGTCGATTCCTCTCTTTTTGGCTTCCTCAAACATGAATCCGACATAGTTTCCGGTTTGGATAATCTGTTCTTTTGTAATGTCCAGTCTTTTTAAAGCCAATTTTTCACCGATATTTCCCGGAACGAATACCAGATTATCAACCTTTGTTGCAATGGCCACATCGATTTGAGTAACTATGGAATTCTTATAGGCTTCGCTGGACATTGATCTTGCGATTCCTGTTGTTCCCAGAACGGAAATGCCTCCGACAATTCCAAGCTTTGGATTCATTGTCTTTTTAGCGATTTCACAGCCTTTTGGAATGGAAATGGTAACTTTTGCGCTTTTGCCTTCAGGAACCTTATCTTCAAGGTTCTTTCTTATCATTTTTCGCGGAACGGGATTTATCGCGTAATCGCCGACCTCAATCTGAAGGCCGGGCTTTGTGATTATGCCGACTCCTTCGCCACCTGTAATGATAACCTTTTCGCCTTCAAAGTCAATCAGCTCCACATGGGCAACGATTGCCAGATTAACAGTAACGTCAGGATCGTTATATGGATTCTTGTGGGCTACTGCACATGCGGACGAATCGGACAGCTTGCGGCAGTCGTCAATGAGAATATCCAGTTTCTTTTTGGGAGTTTCAACATTAACGCAAACAATATCTGATGAATCCAAAATGGCATCTATGGCTGCAAGAGAACACGCAGTGGCTACGGTACCCGTTGTAACGCCAATAAAATTATCATCAGTCATTTTCACAAAAATAAAAAAAAGAGAGAATCTATAATAAAGATTCTAGTTTTTCAATCAGTTCATCGTCGCTAGGCGCACCAATAAAGACAACTTCACCGTCAATGACAACGGTAGGTACAGCCATTATTCTATATTCCCTGGCTCTGTCAATATTGGCTGGATCATTTGCGTTAACGATTTCAACGTCAATTTGATCGCCAAATTTAGCTTTTGCATTTTCAGCAGCACTTACTGCAGCAGGACAATGAGGACATGAATCAGTTTTGAATACTTCGATTTTAATTGCCATGTTAATACACCTTTATGTTAATTTTTTTGTAATTATTTTATATATAATAGTATTTAACTGTTACCTAATATTAATATTTGTTATCAAACGCTCTCTGCAAATATATTAATATATAAAAGGAACAATATTTAATTGATTAAAATGGAAAATTTACCTGAAGATATTAAAAAAATAATAAACAGTGCGTACCCATACATTAAGGAGTTCAATCCCGCACAAAAGGCAGTTATTGAATCAGGATATCTGGAGGATAAATCAAATTACATCATCTGCATTCCAACGGCAAGTGGAAAAACCGTTTTAGGAGTTTTGCCGGCACTTAAAACCATTTTAAATAATGGAAAGGCCGTTTATGCAGCACCTCTCTTATCAATTCAAAATGAAAAGGTGCAGGAGTTCAAGGCCTTTGAGGAACATGGAATCTCAGTTGGAAAGCATCCGTCAAGCTCAGATTTGTCAGTTATGGTTTTCGAATCCTTCGATGCCCTTACCAGATTTCAATGGGACGTTCTTCGTGACGTCGATACGTTGATTATCGATGAGTTTCACATGATCGGCGAATACACGAGAGGTCCTACATTAGAGGCAGCCATCACAAGGGCGAAGATTATCAATCCTGGCATGAGAATAATAGCTTTATCGGCCACTTTAAGAAACATTGAAGAGATTGAAGGATGGCTTGAAGGAAAGTGCGTCGAGCATGACTACAGGCCTGTTCCTTTAAACAAGGAAGTCCTTGATGCGGAGATGTTCAACACGAAAAACAAGAATGACGTTATCGTTAAAATCGTTGAAAAGGCAATGCAGGACGAATCACAGGCATTAACCTTTGTATCAACAAGGCGCTTTACAGAAAGCCTGGCCACTTACGTTGCCAAAAAAATCAACAAGAAGCTCACCAAGGAACAGAAGATTCGCTTTAAAGAAGTAGCCAATAAATTGCTTGAGGTTCCCAAAAACAAGGGGTCTCTACCGACCACAACCTGTACCAAACTGGCCGAAGCTGCCGAAAAGGGAGTTGCCTTTCACCATGCAGGACTTTTCAATGAACAGAAGGAAATCATTGAAGACGAGTTCAGAAAAGGCAACATATTAATGATCAGCGCAACGCCAAGTTTAATGTATGGAGTCAATTTGCCGTCAAAAGCAGTTGCAATTAGAGATACCACACGCTGGACAAGCAACGGACCGCAGCCAATTCCTGTCTTTGACTATGAGCAGATGTCAGGCCGTGCTGGAAGGCCACAATACGATGACGTGGGTTACTCATATCTCGTTGCAAAGACCTCGGATGAAGCCATTAACTTGCAGGATTACTATATTCACGGTGAAATCGAGATTACCAATTCAAAACTGGTTGACAACAAGGATGCAGTCTACAAACAGATTATTGCACAAATCGCATCAACCTTATCAAAGGATCTGGATGAGCTGACCGATTTCTTTGAAAAGACACTTTACGGATATCAGATGAGCAACAATCCGTCAATGTCTCTCTTTGCTGCGGACAGCCTTAGATGGGAGCTTGAAAATGCCTTGCAGTTCCTGCTTCAAAACGGAATAATAAGGGCAACGCCTGAAGGCCTCAAGACAACGGAATTCGGTAATCTGATAGCCAAATCAAACTATGCCGTTGAAACGGCGGTCAAGATAAAGGAATACATCTCAACAATGGATTCCTTCAACATTCCGGAGTTCATCTATGCCCTTGCCGAAACTCCTGATTTGCCTTTAATCACGTTTAAGGGAAGGAAAAACAAGGATCCTGTCCGTGACAAGATGTCTGAATCAGGCCTTTTTGCGGTCGATATAGGAAATCCCGAAGCCACAACGGTGTCACTGATTGAATGGATTAATGAGAGAAACGAGTTTGAAATCGAAAACAAGTACGGAGTCTATTCAGCCTCAACAAGAAGGTCAGCCTATGAAGCTTCAAGGCTTGTAAGGTTTGCAAAAAGCACTTCAGAGATTCTGGGAAGCTATTCAGACCTTAAGGATTATGATATCCTGTCCGCAAGACTCTATTACGGCGTAAAGGAAGATATCATTCCTCTTGTAGTGGGAGTTAAACGCCTCGGAAGAAAACGGGCCAGAAACGTTGTGGAAATATTTGGAACCGATTTGAAATCAGTTTCCGAAAAAGAGTTGCAAAAAATCGATGGTATCGGTGAAACGTTATCCAAAAAAATAAAGCAGTTTTCAGAAAATTATTAGGGGAGGATTATCCTCCACCTTCTGCAACACTAGAATCCATTTCCATGTTTTCTAATTTTGCAGCCTTTTCTTTGTATTCCTCAACATCAAAGTCACGACCTGTTGGTATGTCTTTAACGTTGATATCTTTTTCATCAAGGATTTCGACTAAATTGGATTTATACCATAAACCAGTCTTATCCAGTAAAACCCAGCCGATTTCGTCTTCAATTTTAGTGTCGACTACTTTTCCAACAGTTCCAGTATCGACATATCGAACGTAATCATCGACTGAGATTTCTTTATCACGAGCATCAAATGCCATGATATTACCTCATTATAATTATTCTTCTTCTACTTCAACTGTTACTTCTTCAGCTTCTTCAGCTTCTTTTTCAATTTCAGTGCTTAAGAGAACGTAATCACCGATGGTTGCAATGTTTGAAAAGTCAACTTCGATGTAATCGTTGGATAAGATACCTTTTTTCAAGGAAACAACGAGTGACTCTACATTACCTTCTTCAACATCAATGTCAACATCTTCAATTCTACCTACTTCTCTTACTTTGCTGTCTAAAACAGTCATTCCAAAAAGTTCTTTTGCACGCATTTTATCGCCTCAAAATAATTATATATTAATTACTTAAACATAACCAATATATAAAATTAACTATCATATAATTTAATAGGTGAATATTAATGGAAAAGGCATGTCGAATAATTATAAATGATATTATTGAAGGAAAAATATCCACTCGACGTGAATTGGAAGTCAAAAAAAGGCAGCTTTGCCGTGAACTGAAGCTATCAAGATTCATGAGCAATGCAGATATTCTTGAATATGCAAGCCCCGATGAAAAGGAACTGGTTTCCGATACGCTAAAGAAAAAGCCGACAAGAACCAAATCCGGCGTGGCAATCGTAGCGGTAATGTGCCATCCCCACAAATGCCCTCACGGAAGATGCATGTACTGTCCTGAAAGCGACATCGCCCCTCCAAGCTATACCGGTGAGGAGCCGGCGGCCTTAAGGGGAAGAATGTTTGAATATCATCCTTACGTTCAATGTTTTAACCGTTTAGCGCAGCTTAAAAAGATAGGCCATCCTGTAGACAAGGTGGAACTTATAATAATGGGAGGAACATTCCCTTCAAGAGACCTGTGCTATCAGGAATGGTTCGTTTCACAATGCCTCAAGGCCATGTGCGATTTTGGACTGATTTTAGAAAACAATGCGGAACTTGAAATCAATAGTGAATTAATTAGAGAATTTGAAAAAGATGTTTTGAAAACATATCCTCCAAACGATTATGTTTTGATAGATGAAGCCCAGAGAGTTAATGAAAACTCCAAGGTCAGATGTGTGGGAATGACATTCGAGACACGTCCGGATTACTGCAAAAAGGAACACATTAACAGGATGCTTAATTTCGGCGTTACAAGAGTAGAGCTGGGCGTTCAGACACTGTCCGATGAGATATATAAGAACGTCAAAAGGGGCCATACGATAGCGGACGTCATTGAGGCAAACCAGCTATTGAGGGATTCAGCCATCAAGGTGGCCATGCACATGATGCCTGGCCTCTTCGTTGACAAAAAGGAAGACATTAAAATGTTTAAACAGCTGTTCAGCGACGATAATTTCAAGCCGGACATGCTTAAAATCTATCCATGCCTCGTTACCAAGGGAAGCGAAATCTATGACATGTGGAAAGAGGGCACCTACAACCCATATAGCGATGAGGAAGCCGTTGATTTGATTGTGGAGATTAAAAGGATTCTTCCGAAATGGGTAAGGACCATGAGAATCCAAAGGGACATCCCGTCCACATTAATTGAGGCCGGCGTTCAGAAATCCAATCTCGGTGAGCTCGTATACAACAGGCTGGATGAAAATGATATTAACTGCCAGTGCATAAGATGCCGTGAAATCGGCCATAAAAAAACAAAGGAAAACTACACGCTGGAGGATTTCAAATTATTCAAGGAATCATACACCGCCTGCGCAGGAGAGGAAACCTTCATCTCAATTGAAGATAAAAACGAGGAAAGCATTGCAGGATTTTTGCGTTTCAGAATTCCTTCAGAAAATGCCTTCAGACCGGAAATTACGGATAAAACCGCATTAATACGTGAGCTCCACGTCTATGGAAACATGATTCAGATCGGAGATAAAAATCCGGCCATAGGCCAGCACACCGGCTTTGGTGAAAGGCTTTTAATGGAAGCGGAAAACCTGGCAGTTGATAATGGAAAGGATGAAATAGCTATCATAAGCGGTATCGGAACAAGAAATTACTACCGCAAATTCGGCTATGAGAGAAAAGGGCCATATATGGCCAAAAAACTAATTTAAAAAATCAAGTCACAAACTTTAAATAGTTTCATTCGTATATCTACAAACAAATTAAATAAATGAGAGTGGTAATAATGTATAAAATAAAAAGCTCAAATCACTTGGCTAGTCTTATTAACTACACAAACCTTAATAATATGATTAGCGAAGAGGAAATGAAACAGTTTTTAACTGAAGCATCTGAATTCGACTTCAATTCAGTAATTATTAATCCAACCTATGTCCCGTTAGCCAAAGAGATATTGGCAGAGCGTGACACAACCGTTGAAAGCGTTGTCGGATTTCCGTTGGGCTGTGAAAGTACCGAATCCAAAGTTGCAGAAGCCAAATCATTGATTGAAAACGGAGCCGACGCAGTAAATGCCGTGATTAATTTAAATCATGTTGCAAGTGAAAAATATGAATTGATTGAAGAGGAAGCCAGACTGCTTAAGGAGGCCGTTGGAGACAAAACATTAAAAATGATTATTGAAAGCAAGATTCTTGAAGACGAACAGAAGGCAAATATCGTCATAAGGCTTGAAAATGCCGGAGTTGACTATATCAAGACATCTACAGGATTTTTAACGCCAAACCACATTTATGAAATCGTTAATGACATCAACATATTCCAGAGATATGCTCCGAAAACTAAAATCGAGGTATATGACGGAATTGATATCTGGAAAATGGCCAATCAGGTATTGACCGCAGGCGCTGATTTGATTGCGTCAAATAACGGATATGAAATTGTTTCCAAATACAGGGAACTTAGAGAAAACACACAAGTAAAACCAAAACCAATTACCTTAAGGTAAAATTAAAAAAAAACCATCACCATATCATAGGGGATTTAAAAAAAGACCTACTTATTTTAGGTTAAAATTTAAAAAAAATAGAAAAGTGGATGCCATGGGCCGGACTTGAACCAGCGACATCTAGATCTTCAGTCTAGCGTTCTCCCATCTGAACTACCATGGCGTATGGACCGAACGAGATTCGAACTCGTGATCTCCTCCACGTCAAAGAGGAATCATACCCCTAGACCACCGGTCCTATACAACATTATATGTTTTATCAAAAGTAATATATAAAACTTTGCAATAATAGAACCGATAAAAAAGAAAAAAAATTGACCACAAGAAAATGGCCAATAGTTAAATAACAAGTAAAAAGCCTATTTGATTGCTAATTTAACATCTTCAGCTTTTACAGTTTTTCTACCAGCGTGGCGTGCGAAATTAACAGCTTTTTTAGCGATTTCGTCACCTTTTTCTTCTAATGCTTCAGCTAATGCAATTTTTGCTTCGTCGCTAACTCTTGCAGCTCCAGCATTTTTTAAGATACGACCTACTGGTGCGATTGGTAATTCACTCATATTTTCACCTCCAATTAAAAGGTAGTAATGCATAGTATATAAACTTTTTGGAAAAAAAGGCCTAATTTTTACCTAAACATTAACCATGAACCTATTAACAAAGTGTTTTAATAATAGAAAAATAATAAGAAAATAACTAATAATTAAAGACATTAAATATATGAAAATTATGAAAATAACACATTAAAATAATAAATTATTCTACAACACCCCTAAGATATGTGGCCGTTGCCTGAGTTATCTTTACACGAACAAATTCGCCTAAACTGACATTTTCAACTACAACAGGAATATATGAATCAGTCTTTGCAATAAATCCGCCTTTACTTCCCTTTTCGACAACCAGAATATTTTGATATGAATCCAATAATTCCTCGTTTTCTGCTTGGGTTATTTCACTCTTGATTTCGGATAAAAATTTGGATCTTTTCTTCATAACGTGATGAGGAATTTCCTTTAATGATGAAGATATTGCACCTTTCCTGTGCTGATATTTGGACAAGTGAATTATACTTGGTTTCACATCATTAAGCAATTCGACGGTTTTTTCAAAATCATCATCAGTCTCTGTTGGAAATCCGACAATGATATCTGTAGCCAAAGTCAAATCAGGAATTTCACTTTTGAATTTATCCACAATTTCAAGATATTGGGCTATGGTGTGACCACGCCTCATTTCCTTCAGGACCTTGTCACTTCCACTCTGTACAGGCAAATGAATAAAATCATATACCTTAGGATGTTTAATTGCATCGATTATTTCATCAACATCATTTAAAATATTTTTAGGGTGCATCATTCCAACACGAATTCTGAAATCTCCATCTAAATTAGCCACTTCTTTGATTAAATCAGACAGTTTTTCACCAGTGTCCCGGCCATACGCTGCAGTGTCCTGGGCAGTGAGCTGGATTTCACGGGCGCCGTTTTCTATTGCCCATTTCGCTTCAGCCTTAATATCTTCAATAGGATAGCTGTTGAGCGGTCCACGGGCAAATCGGGTACAGCAGAATGTGCACGCTCCCAGACAGCCTTCACAGATTTGAATGATGTGAATCAGACTGTCGTCAGTAATTTTAGGAACGTTGACTTTACTTTCCTTTGAAAATCCGGATTCGCGTATCACTTCACCGCAATATGTCTTTTCAACAACATCTGCAACCTTGTTCAACTGGTGAGGCCCAATCCAGCTGCAGTCAGGCCCAATGCTTTCCAGCTTTTCCGGATCGATTTCGACCATGCAGCCTCCGACGATGATTTTCTTGTCGGGATAATTCTTCTGCAGCTTTTGGATTTTATGAATCACCTTGTTTTCGGTAGGCAGCTTGACATAGCAGGTGTTTACGATAACGACATCAGCATCGTCAATAGTATCAACCAAATCAATGTCGTTTTCATTTAAAACACCAGCCATTATCTGGCCGTCTGCCTTGTTGAACGTGCATCCGTAGGATTCTATATATACTTTCATGAAAGATTCTCACTTGGTTTTCTTGAAGATATTGTCAGTCAGATCATAGTCGTAGTTGTTGAACTTGACCGGCTTTGAATAGACCCTTTTAATAACACTGGCCTTTGCAAAGCCTGAAGTGAGCTTGCGCTCAGCAGTCTTAATGACATGTACCTTGACGATATGGTTTTCAATTTTTACGACATCACCAGGTGCTATTTCAAAATCCCTATCCAAATCAAGCTTGTATGAGTCGACCTTTCCATGAAGGTCAACTGAAAATCCGATACGTGCAGGGATTTCAACTGAAGTCGCCCAGATTGTTCCGACGTCTTCCAGCAATGCCTTTTTAACTCTTTTGTCGTCAACTTCAATACTTGTAACTTCCACTTGACCCAAATCGGAAAGCAGAACGTCTCCAACTTTCAGTTCTTCACTTGGAGATAATTCGATTGTGGTTTTATGAGATTTATTTTGTTCAGATATGATAAGTCTATACTCTTTAGGTTTTTTTGCGGAAACAACATCCTTGAAAACGTGACCGCAGTCAAAACATTTCAAAAGATATTCTTCCATTATCTTCTTTTTTGATTCCTTCTGTTTTGAATTTAATATTTCAATATCGTCAGAACCGCAAATAGGACATTCCATTTTTTAATGCCTCCTTATAAAAATAAATAATTAATCGTTTTTTAGATGGTGATTTACCAAACCGCCATCTTCCAAAATGTCTAACATGAATTCCTTAAATGGCTCGAAGTTTGCTTCTTCGCCGGAAGTTTCATTGATTAAACTTCCTTTAGATAAGTCTATTTTAATAATGTCACCGTCTTTAGCTTCGATATCGCTTACGATAACCGGCAGACCTATATTAATTGCATTTCTATAAAATATTCTTGCAAATGACTTGGCGACTATTGCATCAACGCCTGCAGTCTTGATAGCTACCGGAGCCTGTTCTCTTGATGATCCGCATCCGAAGTTTTCATCTGCAACAATGATATCACCCTTTTGAACATTTTCAGTAAAATCAGGCCTTTCCCCTTCAAGGACGTGGTCTGCCAAATCCTGAGGATTGAATGTTCTCAAATATCTTCCGGGTATGATGACATCGGTGTCTATATTTTCACCGAATGTCCAGGTTTTTCCACGAATAATATCCATAATAATCACTATTTAGTAAGAATATGGCCATGATTTTGGGCTTTGGTCGTAATGACAATGCCGTCATCGCCAACGTAATCTTTAATTTCATCAACTATGTGCTTATTGGTTTCATCGTAAAACGAATAGACCGTCGGGCCAAAAGAGCTCATTCCAACGGCATAAGCACCTATTTCTCTTAATTTCTTCATCAGATTCTTGATATTGTCAGTCTGAAGAGAAACTTCAATATTCTTGAATCCTATTGTCTGTATCTTATTAATTATGTTTCCAAAGCATGGCAAATCCTTTTCAATCAAGAAAGGAATCATATTCATGAAAACAAGATGGGAATAAAGTTCCACTTCCTGGGTGTCAATAGGACAGTATTCCTGGAAGATGTTTACTTCCTTCTGGCCGTTGACGCTTACGTCTGACTTTAATATGACTAATAAAACACCCCATTCTTCAGGGAATTCGTAGCGTCCGAAAAGTTGTGGCGGACTGGCTTTGGAAGCTGAGGAAGGCAGAAAAGAATCCTTTTCCTTCTTGCTGTGTCCTCCGTCAACAATGAAACCACCATGGTCAAATGCAAAAACGCCTATGCCTGAGGTTCCTCCACGGCCGGTGATTTTACCGAGACTGACTCCGTTGGATTCCTCACCGATATGTTCTGTAATCAATTTTCCGGTGGACAAAGCTATCTGAGTTCCGGAACCAAGTCCTGAATGAGGAGGAAATGCCTTATCTACCCTAAAATAAAATCCTTCATCAACGTCATAATAGTCAATTACCTTTTGAGCGGCGTCATTGATTTTCTTTACGCATTCATTTCTTATTTCATCACTGAAATCATAGTTTTCGTTAAAGTCAATTGTAATTCCATTTTCAGCACTTTCACCATATAAACAAAAGTTAGGGTCTTGGATAGCAAGCCCGATTCCACCGTCGAGCCTCCCATAAGACCCATTCATGTCAATAAGGCCTAAATGGAGTCTTGAAGGTGATTTAATATACATGATAATATCCTCAGCAAATATGATTATTCTTTAGACTTGAATGGAGTTGAGAATTTTTCTTCAACACCATCACGATACATTGAGTTATAGCTGCAGAATGGAATGATTCTGCCGTCAGGAGTTGCATAGTGGATAACGCACTTTCTAACCCTGTCTTCATCGAAGTTAAATGAATCCATGAAGTGCATGCATGAAATGAGCATCGCATCTTTTGAGAATTCACCCAATGCTTCATAGGACCTGTGCGTAAACATGTTAAGGAAAATCTTTTTCGCATCCATGTTTTCCGGAGCCTCATCTTTGTCAATCAGCTTAGGAAGGTCTTTTGTAGCGCTTGCAAGAACCCTTTTCCTGATTGCGAATCCTCCTCCCATCAATCTTTCGGAGTATCCGTCCAATTTTTCAAACAATAAATCGATGTCAATGAATCTGTTGATTGGAGTTAACTTGTCCTTTCCAGGACCTTCGGTCTTGTCCCTGAATACATAGGTAGCGATACCACAGTGCTGATGGCAGTTAAGGGTAACGCTTGGCTCTTCACCGTCCAGGGCACCTATGAAATTAGCTACTGCTTCAACTGAAGAAGGCGGGTAGAAATCTGTTGTTTTGACTTGACCGTCAGTCTGTTCTTCTATTATCTTAATGAAATCAGGAATGGTTATTCTTTGCTCTTCCACCTGATCTGAAGGAGTTCTTCCGGCAAATGAAACAGGCTGGAAGTTAACACCATAAATAATGTCATTGTTGTCAAATGCGAACTTTATGATTTCGCCGACCTGGTCGTCATTAACTCCTTTGACCAATGTAGGAACCAGCACTACACCCAATCCGGCTTTTCTACAGTTTTCAATAGCCTGAATTTTTTGAGGAAGCAAATCCCTTCCCTTATTAATGATATAAGGCTCTGGAGTAACCCCTTCAAAAGACAGGTAAACTGTATTGAGACCTGCGTCTTTCATTTCCTTGGCCAGATTTTCCTTCAATGCTAATTTAATACCATTGGTAGCAATTTGAACGTGAGTAAAACCTTCTTCCTTAGCCATTGCAATTAATTCGACAATGTCTTTTCTGACTGTAGGCTCTCCGCCGGCATACTGGATAGCGAGAGCAGGATGAGGCTTTATATTTCTGAAATTCCTAAGCATCTGTCTAATTTCATCCTGGCTAGGCTCATAGAGATATCCTTTAGCTGCAGCATTGGCAAAACATACAGGACATCTTAAATTACATCTGTTCGTTACATCAATTAACCCTAAAACGGTAGAAGTTTCATGTTTTGAACAAAGTCCACAATTATGCGGGCAAGAAGTAAAATCTTCCACGTTTGGATTTGCAGGAGATGTAATGGACGGTTCATATTTATCCACTCTTTCATAAATCCCATCATCACTCCAATAAGTGTTAATAAACTCTCCGTGTTCTTCACAAGTCTTTTTTATGTAAACTTTTCCTCCTTCATCAAAGACTTCCGCATCGAGAGTTTTACCACACTCAGGACATAAACTTTTTGTATCTTTAATTTTCAAAAAAATCACCTTTCCTAGAAAAACATAACTCCAAGTAATACAAACATATTAAGAATAAATATAGTTAATTTAATATTTAAAGTTATTTAAAACTTATATACTTTAATGACTAAAAGAATATTTAAAAGAATTTAAATGGTGTTTTACATAATGAACCTTGACCTCACAAGCTTAGCAATAACATGCGTTGCAGTACTCTATTTCATTCTCCCAGCCTATGTTTCAAACAGCGGAGGATTAATATTTGGAGGGGGAACTCCTCTAGATATGGGAAAAACAGATAAAAATGGCGTCCGCTGGATTGGAGACGGCGTAACATGGAGAGGATTAGTTGGAGGAACACTTATCGGAACCCTTGTTGGAGCAATTCAGGGATATTTCGGAGCCGATTTGCTCAGCCTATATGGGGACGTGATTGTAACGCCAATAGCCGTCGGCATTTCAAACGGCATAATAATCGGCTTTTTACTTGCATTCGGTGCACTTATTGGAGATGCTGCAGGAAGCTTTTTAAAAAGAAGACTTGGAATCGGACGTGGAAAACCTGCACCGATACTTGATCAGATTGATTTTTTAGTTGTTGCGCTGCTATTCGCTTCACTGGTCGTTAAATTCACTTGGGAATTCGTCATAATTGCCATCATACTGACCATTATCATACATCTGATAGCAAATACCGGAGCATATCTGCTCGGAATGAAAGACGTTTGGTATTAATTGGCGTATTTGGATTTTCCGCCCAAAAGAGAATCTTTTTTATTGTTATATCCTACGGTTTTGCCCGTTTTGAATGCAGCAGCCTTCGCATCAACTGCGAGCCTGTCCGCCTTAATGTTTAACTTATTGTTGGAATGGCCTCTTACCTTAACGAACTTAAGATTGCAGGATTTATCTTTAATTTGAGCCATCAGTTTCCATGTTGCCTTTATGATTTCAAGATTCTTGATTGGCTTACCGTCTGATTTTCTCCATCCTCTTCTTTGCCAGTTTCTGGCCCATTTGGTGTAGATGTCAATGCAGTATGATGAATCGGAGCATATTTCAACGCTATCCTGAGGACTGCATTTTGAGAGGAAGTCCTTCATTGACGCGTAAATTGCATAGAGTTCCATTTCATTGTTTGTGGTTAGCGGGCATCCTCCGGACTGGCTTGAATCCTCATTACCATCAATTAATAATACAAAAGCCCATCCTCCGGCTTCACGAACATACTGTCCCTTTTGGCGCTTCATTGTAGCGGCGCCGTCAGTATAGTAAGTGTATTTATCAGGCATTTAAAAACCCCTTAATTAAGGTATTTATCCATCATTACAGCAGTTCCCACAGCAGGAGCTACAACGCACTGCTCATCTGTCAGGATATCGCCCATGGATTTGACTTCAAGACCAAGCAATTCCGCTGCAGGCTTATCAAGAATATCCTTGCCCAAACCTGTTGTAATGATTAAATCAAGGCCCTGGGTTTCATGAACCTGTTTAAGACCATCTGCAATCTGTTCAATCTGCTTTTGGTGAATGAATTTAGCCATTTCGATGATTTCATCTTCGCTCAGCATTTCCAAATCGGCACATACTACACGGGCAATTCTTTTGGCGCAGTCGATTTTTGACTTTGATTCACCGTCAAAGGTGTCACAGACATAATCCTCTTCGCTGATTAAGTCTAATACCATGTAGACGTCTGCGGTTTGCGCAAAGAGTTCACTGGCGACACGATACTCCTTTCCATTGAGCTCCACCTTATCTAAAAAGCTTGCGAGATTCGTTCTCAAGGTTCCTGTGTAGACCAGTTCTCCGGTGGCGGACCTGTCAAAGTCGGATTTTCCTATTGCGCATTCACTGCCATCCTTGATTGGGATAATGTCAGTGGTTGTGCTTCCGGTATCGATGAAAATGCAGTTGTCGGATATTAATGTGGCTATCTGGGCCGTTGCAATCCAGTTTGCTGCAGCAGCCTTAAGGGGATCCTTTCGGATTTCTTCCAAAGACAGCATTCCGTCAATTCCCACATAGGCTACAGGACATGAAAAGGTTTCCTCACATTTATTAACGACATCAAGAACCCCATCCTTTTTGGTGTCGTATGCATCGACAAGCTCTGCGGTCATGGATATTCCTACAGCGTCGATTTCAGAAACCGGACAGATGTTTTCTATCAGTTCAATCAGAACCCGTGACAAGTCATCGTTATTGCTCCACATCGGAAGGTAAGCGAAATCAACTTCAATGTTTTTTATTTCGCCGTTTTCAAAGTCAATTACTGCCAAATCGGTGTTTGCACCACCAATATCAAAGCCAGCTATTTTCATGTTTTAGAGTCTCCTGATAATCAAGTCATCGTTTTCTTTTATGAATTCCACTTTTCCGTCAAGGGAAACTTCAACTTCATCAATGTTACCTTCGATTATCGTTTTGGCGATGTTGAAAGTTGCAATTTGTTTAAGTCCAACATATGGTGTTGTAAACCTGGAATTGACTTCAAGCAGGTATGCTGGATAGATATCATCATCACTGACTATCAAATCAACACCGACAAAACCGTTCAAGCCTTCAATGGATTCGCAGGCTTTTTTTGCAATGTCAAAGAGCTCGTCTTTAACTTCGCTTTCATAAGGTATTTTTCCGCCGACATATGTTCCGTTGTTTTTATCAAGCTCTACAAACTGTTTGTTCAGGCTTATCGGTACGGCAGTGCCTTCATGACATATTAAGCTGACGCTTACGTCTTCGCCTTCAATGAACTCCTGAACGACTATTCTGGAGCCTTTTTCAAATATTTCCTCCAGATCATAGCTTAAGTCATTAATGTCTTCAATCAATACGACATTTTCACAGTCAACGCCAATCAATGGCTTTATTATAATCTTAAGGGGTGTTAATGGGTCTTCAGCCTGCCATTTGTCATAGAGGTTTTCAATAGCTCTTTTCCAGTATCCCTTAGGATCTATTTTCATTCTGAATGTTCTTGGCTGAGGAACGGTATTTCCAATCGTTTCATAGCTTAAGGACTTGTCAGATGCAGTCAGGCATGCATCGCTTGAAGATGTGTAAATTGATACGCCACTGTCTTCCAGAATCTTTGTAATGTTATATAAATTATTGTCATTTTCGGCTGCAATAAAAATGGCCCTTTTGAAGTTGGCCGCATTATCTTTAAGCCAGGAGATAATGTCTGTATCAATCAATATCGGATTGACATTTTCATATTCTTTAATAACATCTTCATATGATTCGTTTAAAACCACATCCAAAGCATAATCCTTCAAATCATCGATTAATGCAAAAAGCAATGCTTCCGCTTCTGAAATTATGCTTTTATCCTTTTCACCTGAAGCGGTGAAATACTCAAATACTAATATTGATTCATTGGAATTTGTCATAAGTAACACACATCTCTTTTATATTTAAATCATCAGCTGGAAAACGCATCTTTTCTCCGTCGAATACCATGTGAATCAGGGCATTGTTTTTCTCTTCGAATTCATTAACAGTAATATTTTCATTAATCAATGCCATTTTTCTTTCAAATGATGTCATGATGTCTTCGGGAGCCTTGATATCAAGTAATCCGTTATCGTAATAATCCTGAATTGCATCAACGGTTTTTTGAGCTGAATCACCCTGTCCGTAAGGGTTTTCAGCGTTTCGCATCCTGTCTGCAAATTCTTTGTCATTTAATATTTTTTCTGCATTTTCAAGGATTGCTTTCTTGTCGGAGCCCACCAGGATGTTTCCTCCGGCCGTTACCGTTTCAGGCCTTTCAGTATTGTACCTTAACGTTAATGCGGGAACGTTTATCGTGATTGCCTCTTCCTGAAGGCCTCCGGAATCTGTCAAGATTAAGCTGGACTTTGAAGTCAGCTGCAGAAAGTCCAGATAACCTATCGGCTTGATTATATGAACATGATTTAAATTATTCAGCTCATCAAAGAGTCCAAAGCTTTCCAGAGTCTTTTTTGTTCTTGGATGTATCGGGAAAATTATATTCATCTGATCGAGTTCCTTCAGGGCTTCGATAATGCTTGTTACCCTTTCTTTGTCGTCGACGTTTTCCGCCCTGTGCATAGTTAAGGTCAGGATATTTTTCATATTGTCAATGTCCAGCTCGGCAAGTGATTCGTCCTCGAATCCCCTTTTTCTGGCGATTTCAAGATGCCTGAAGCAGGCGTCGACAACGGTGTTTCCGGTTATTATCAAATTTTTCCTTGAAAATCCTTCAGCCAGCAGGTTAATGGCTGATTCTTCAGTTGGGATAAAGTACATTGTTGAAGTAACGTCGCAAGCTCTGCGGTTGATTTCTTCGGGCATCGTCATGTCAAATGACCTGAGTCCCGCCTCGACGTGGCCGACGGCAATGTGCAGTTTGGAGGCCACAAGAGCTCCTGCAAGAACCGCATTGGTATCTCCCTGAACCAAAACGATATCCGGTTTTTCATCCACCAATACCTCTTCAATGCCTTCCATCATCAGTCCCGTCTGCTTTCCGTGAGAACCTGAGCCCACATGAATATTGTAATCCGGAGCAGGGATTTCAAGGTCTTTAAAGAAGTTATCGGACATTTCCTTATCGTAATGCTGTCCCGTATGAATAAGAGTTAAATCAATACCTCTTTTTATAATTTCATCGATAATTGGGGCCATTTTAATGATTTCGGGCCTTGTTCCAAGTACTACAGCAATTTTCATAATATCCCTCAAAATATACTATATTCATTATCATATATATAATATTAAAAAAAGCTTTAGAATTGTTCTTTCAATCTTTTAATAGTGGTTCTGGCATATATGAAGTTTAAAATGGATGCAATCATTCTACCTACTGCAAGTCCTGTCCATATACCTGTCAAACCCCAATTAAAAACAATACCAAAGAGATAAGTGAAACTGACAGTGAAGATTACTTCCCTTATGATTGTCCAGGCAAGGCTCGTGGTTCCCCTTCCGATTCCCTGATACATGAAGCTTGAAGGCATTCCTATTCCGACCAGAAGCAGTCCAAAAGAAGCAATTCTTAAAAAGTTAGTGATTTCAGGAACCAATACAGCTGTTTCTGGAGTGTATGCAAAAAGCAGCGCCAATTGTGGTGCAAATATTACCAGAATAAGCATTAACGCAACCCCTAAAAGCATTGCAAACTTGGTACCATAGATGTGAGTCCTGTCAAGATAATCGCCGTTTCTGGCACCGAAGGCGCTACCGCTGACGGCAGCTACGGCACTTCCGATGGAAGTAAGAGGCATGATGGCGAATAAATATAATCTCTGGCCTGAAGTGAATGCAGCGATACCGTATTCACCTGCAATTGATGAAATGAATACCAGATAAAGACTCATTGCAATTGACATCATCAGCATGTCCAGGGAAGCAGGAATACCTACCTTCAGGATATCCATTACTATTTTTGAATCGAATTCAAAGTCCTTGAATGTAACGTGGACGTAGGTGTCCTTTTTAATTAAAATCCAATACATTATAACTATTGCAGAACCCAATGCACTCATGATTGTTGCAAGAGAAGCACCAGCTGAGCCCAGATTAAGCACATATATGAAAAGAGGATCGAGAACAAAATTCAAGACAACGGAAACGATAATTGCATACATTGCCCTTTTCATATCACCTTCCCCACGAAGAATACCGCTTCCCCCATTGGAGAACATGAATGCGAATAAACCAATAAACAATGGAGTTCCGTACTTTATTCCTTCAGCCAACGATTGTCCTGATGCACCGTAAGTCTTAAGCAAAGGCTCCAGAAGCAGAAGCAGAACACATGACATTATTATGGAAGCTGCCAAAAATATCAATATTGCATGAGTTGCCGATTTATTGGCCCGTTCATGATTCCTTGCGCCGACGGCACGGCTGATGCTGCTCGTTGCACCGTTTCCAAGACCTATGCTGAAACCGTTAATAATCATGAATATCGGCGTTACAAAGCCTATTCCGGCAATGGCTGCCTGACCCAGTCCGGCTACCCAAATACCATCAACGATATTATAGGATGCCGTTAAAAGCATTGAAATCATAATTGGAATAGCCAGTTTCCTTACAGCTATTTCCGGTTCTCCCCTCATCAGTTCAACGTTATCGTTAGCCATTGTCAGTCAACCAAAAAATGAATTTTAAAATCTGTTTAAATATTTGTTAATCTAATTAAATAAGCATTTTGAGTGAATGCTTAATAAGAAAATTATTTACTTTTGGAAAACTGCATGTATTTTTAAAAATCACATGTAAAAATTAGAATTTTCAATAATCTTTTAGCTGTTTTTTCTCCAATCAACAAATGCATTACATCAAAATCAAATAACTAAATATTTTAAATAAATTGCATATAAATACTCATATCGAAACAGTAAGTTTTGATTGAGAGGTCTTTATGTTAGACAATTTTTTCAAATTTGAGGAAAATGGTACAGACTTTAAAACAGAAATATTCGCAGGAATTACTACTTTCCTTGCAATGGCATATATTTTAGGGGTTAACCCAACAATGCTTGCAGATGGCGGAATGCCTGCAACAGGAATATTTTTCTCTACAGCGATTGCATCGGGGATTGCCTGTATAATAATGGGTCTTGTTTCCAAATATCCCATCGGTCTTGCACCCGGAATGGGACTTAACGCATTATTTACATACACGATTATTATAGCTATGGGAAACACATGGGAAACGGCACTTGCGGCGGTTTTTGTTTCAAGCATAATCTTTATAATAATAACGATTTCCGGATTGAGGGAAGCTATTTTAAATATCATCCCTGTTGACTTGAAACTGGGTATCGGTGCAGGTATTGGATTTTTCCTGGCATTTTTAGGTCTTAAAGGTGCTGGAATCATTGTAAGCAATCCTTCAACAATTGTCTCTATGGGATCTCTTCTATCTCCGACGGCATTGCTCACAATAATCGGCATTATGGTTACAATGATTCTATTTGTTCAAAAAGTACCTGCCGCAGTGTTTTTCGGATTGGTTGAAACAGCCATTATCGGTTTGATATTTACTTATATTGGATTTGGAACCGGAAACCCTTTAATGCCTTCACTTCCACAATACATCATATCATTTAATTTTGATACTACATTATTCTTCGGCTTTGCACGTGGATTCGGGCAGCTGTTCTCCAATATTCCTAATCTGATAATGATTGTATTTTCATTGCTATTCGTTACATTTTTCGATACTACAGGAACTTTGATTACACTCGGAAGACAATGCGGATTCATTGATGAAGACGGAAAGGCAAAAAACATAGAAAAGGCGTTCTTAAGCGATGGAGTAGCCGGAATGATCGGTTCCATCTGCGGTACAAGTACCGTAACTGCTTTTGTGGAAAGTGCTACAGGCATCGGTCTTGGCGGAAGAACAGGACTTACCTCTATTGTAACGGGCATCTTCTTCATATTATCCATATTCTTCGCTCCATTGATACTGTCATTATTTACTGCTCCGGTAACCGCCTCAGCATTGATTATTGTCGGTTTTTTAATGATTGAACAATTAAAAGAAGTGAACTTGGATAATATAGATATTGCCTCATCCGTATTCATGACAATCATCATGATGGTATTGGGCTACTCAATTTCCCTTGGTATCGCATGGGGATTCCTAACTTATGCCGTAGCGACAGTCGCAATGGGAAAATACCGGGAAATGTCGTGGGGAATGTGGATACTTACAATAGTCTTTATAATTTACCTATTCTTCGGACTATAGTTGTATGGGTAAATCATACAACTTTTTAAAATTTTAAAAGTGGTGAAAAATGATTAAAAAGATTTCTGTTATCTTAATAATAACATTATTTGCAATAAGCGTGGCATATGCTGTGAATGTTAACGATTTACAGGTCCCGTCCGACTTTTCGGGAAAGAGAAGCGATGGAAACTACTTCATGCCAAAAACCTATGACAATCCTCGTTTTATTATCGGTGAATTCAACGACAGCAGCCCATCTTTTAAAAACTCATCAATGTATGAGTTCTGGTCAAGCGGAGAAAAAGACATATTCTGCTTTTCAAATCGCCAGGCAAGCGATATGGGTGCCATTGAGCTGATTCAAATCGACGGGAAAAAGTATACGGTTTCAGTGCTCTATGCAAGCACCATAATAGATGAGGATTACATTAACGATTCAATTAATTATCTCAAGGAATTCAACAAATTAAATAACATAACACCAATTAAGCCTTAAAGCAAATCGTTTAAGCTTTTTATCATGGATTCACGGATTGCATACTTTTTTTGCAGATTGTCCAGTGAATTTACCAGATTTCTTCTGAAGCGCTCGCAGGCGTAGTCATCATAGGTAAACCTGATGCCGTCATACTGGATATCCATTAAAATCAGATATTCGGCTTCCATTACCTTAATGTGTGCCCTTGGTGAGTTCTCTTCAGGATTCAATAGCTCCTTTATCTCATCCAGAGTTATCTTATCGTTTGCATAATCTACAAAGACCCTCATCATCTTTCTTACCATATTCCAGAGGAAAGACTCACCGTAGATGTCTACAAAAATGGGACTTAATGTATCATGGAGATTCGGAAACTCCCTTTTGTGATAGTCATCTAAATCAACTTTAGTAATTTTTATGTCGTCAATCGTTCTTGTGGTTGTCTTTTGAAACCTTTTGGTGAAATTGGTGAAGTTATGGGTTCCTTTAAAGACTTCCGCAACCTCCTCAAGCTTTTCGACGTCAAGATTCTGGAACAAAAGATAGCGATATTGCCTCATCTGGGCATATCTCGGCTTGAATGCGTAGCGAACAGGCGCCTTTGCAAGAATCTGGATATCGTCAGGCAGGCTGTTGTTGATTTCATTAACCCTCACTTCCTTTTCGGACTGAAAGCTTATTACATTGCCCAGACTGTGGACTCCGGCGTCAGTTCTGCCAGCTATCCTAAATCTGGATTTCTTTAAATCATCAATATAATCCAATTTACGCAAATGATAAATTAATTCCTCTTCAACAGTCCTTAAATCAGGCTGCCTTTGAAAACCGTGAAAATTAGTACCGATATATCCAATCTTTAATGCTGTTCTTTTCATCAATAATAGATATTAATCTTAATATAAAATAAGTTTTAGGATTTTAAAATCCAAATTATAAATTTTTAACCATGTGGCTTGTTTCGTCATAATCGTCTTCTTCGACTGTTACCTCATAGCCTAAAGACTTCCAGAATGCAATGGCTGCATCAAGATATCTATGTGTATGAAGGTAAATTTTATCATATTTTTGGCTGCGTGCAAATTCTTCCATTTTGCCTACAAGATTACGTGCAAGGCCATGCCTTCTATACTTTTCATCGACCATTAACCTCCAAATGCTTGCAGTGTTTTCGGCCGAATAAATGCCTTCAAAGATTTCATAATCCTTATCGTATGCCCTAATGCCTGCGGTTGCTACAATCTCATCCCCATTAAAAGCAATGTAAAAATTGTTTCGAGGCGGCAAAAGGTAATATTTCTCCAAATCGTCGATGTCATAATGATATTCAGGCATCCTGTCGATTCCATAAACCTTCTTGATTTGGTCAAACAGGAAAGATTGGGCTAGGCTGATTTCATCATCATTAATTTGCCTGATTTCAAAATCCATAATTTTCCCCCAAAAAAGTAATGAAAGAGAAATTAAAATAATTTCTCTTAAATATCCAGTTATTTATGTGCAGTTTCAGGATTGAGTAATTTTTCAACACTTTCACCGATTAAGTCAAAGAGCAATACAACAATCAGCAGGGACATACCAGGGTAGAATGCCAACCACCAGTATCCTGATGAGAGATAGTGCATTGATTCAGACAGGATTACCCCAATTGCAGGTTCGTGAGGTGGTAAACCGAATCCTAAGAATGTTATAGCAGCCTCGTGCATAATTGCGTGAGGGAACATCAAAATAACACCCACAATAATCTGGGAAATAACCAACGGTAAAAATATGTTTCATTGCAATCCAAGCCTTAGATCTACCGAAATTTTGGGCTAAGGCAATAAATTCCTTTGTTTTGATTTCCTTTACTTCGGATCTGAGAACCCTTGCGAGAGGAGTCCAGTGAGTTAAACCTACACCCATGATAACCCCGAAGGTTCCTCCACCGAACATGATGGAAACAAGAATAATCAAAAGAATGTGAGGTATTGATCCGAATAAGTCAATGATTCCTGCAACTATTTCATCAGCAAACCTGTTGAAACTTGAAAACAGTCCCAAAATAATGGAAATGACTGTACTGATTGCAGAAGCAATGATACCTACAGTCAGACTTAATGCAAGTCCCGCAATGGTTCGCTGAAACATGTCTCTACCCATCCAATCAGTACCGAAAAGGTGTTCCAGTGAAGGCATTTGATTTGCGCTTGCAAAGCTTGTTGGAATCTCCCCAATGAATAGGCTGGCTATCAGGATACTTGCAATAACCACTACTGAAATAGCAATGATAACAAGAGTTTTTGTCCTGAGGTTTGCATTGTATACAAACCACTGTTTCTTATCGTCCTGTTTTTTTCTAATCATTGAACTCATTCTCCTTGATTCTTGGATCTATAAAGTAATAGGAAATATCCGCAAGCAGGTTACCTACAAATACAAAGATTGCACTGATTACAACAATTCCTAAAAACAGCGGAACATCATTCTGAAGACCCGCCGCTACAGCAGTCTGACCGATACCGGGATAGGAAAATACCTGTTCCACAAGTACAGCACCTCCGAAGAGTTCACTGAATGACATGAACTGCAATGTGATTGCCGGCAATAATATGTTCCTGATACCATGGTCTTTAATTAAATTCCAACCTTTTTCACCTCTTGATTTTGCAAACAATATATAATCAGAGGATAATACGCTAACCAATTCATTACGCGTGTACATTGCAATCGGCGCCAGACCGACCAGACTCAGCGTCAATGTAGGAAGCACCAGACGTGACGCCCATTCCAGGAATGTCGCATCCGTACTCTTGGTACCTATAGGAACACCGAATCCGATTGGGAACCATCCCAGATAAACTGCAAATACCATTAAAACAAGCATACCGACCCAGAAGGATGGTGCAGATTGAATTGCGTAACAGTAAACTTTTACAGCTTTATCAATCCAGGATCCTTTGTTTTTACCTGCAACGATGCCTAATGCAAAACCGATGATTCCGCTAAATATCCAAGATAATGACATCAATGCAAGAGAAGTCACGAACTTATCAATGATTACGTCAATTACAGGAGCGCGATAAATCAATGAGGTACCAAGATTACCCTGAATCAAATCCAACAGCCAGTGATAGATTTTAGTAGGCAACGGCACTCCAACACCAAAATACTGTTCAAGAATTGCTCTTTGAGCCGGAGATACAGCAGCACCTTTTAAATAAGCATTAACTGGATCAATAGGGGATAAATCTAATAGTACAAAACTAAAGATTGCAACAGCAACCATCAATATTATGAATCTAACAAATTTGTATCCGAAAAACTTCAATACCTTTTTCTTGTTCATAAATTAACCCCCTTGAATTTTTAAAAAATAAAAAAGGAAAGGACATTAATTAAGCCCTTGTCCATTCACAAATGTTTATTAAAATATCGTTTCCTAATCCGTCAGGTTGGCTTCCGATATTGATACCGTCTTTAATGAAGTAGTTGTAGTCGTAATTAGCAATCCATACCCATGGAGCGTCACCAGCAGGACCCCAACCTCCGCCGTTAACTAATGCGGATTGTGACCATAAGCTGTTAGCTTGAGCGAAGTCGTTAGAAGCCATAGCCTGTTCCATTAAAGCGTCCGCAGCAGAGTTGTTGTATAAGTTAGGGTTCATGTAGAAACCGTCCATCTCTTTACTGTGGTATTGTTGGTAAATGGATTTGTATGGGTCTGGGGAAGTCTGTTGCATTAAAGCGGCTGAGCTGTACATGTTTGCATAAATGGTATCCCAGTCAGCACCGACAAGTTTTACTTCAATACCTATTTCTTTTGCCTGTTCAGCAAATACGGTTGATAGAGATTGTCTGTCGAGATAGTCAGGAGGGTAGTATAAATCGAATGAAGCTTTTACACCATCTTTTTCAACGATTCCGTCTCCGTCAGTATCGTTCCATCCTCCTTCTGCGAGGATTTGTTTTGCTCTGTCGATGTCACCATCCTGAACTTTAGCGTCAGGGTTTGCGTAATCCCTTGTATCTACACCAGTGTATTCAGGTGAAGCGTGACCTGCAAATACGGATTGTACAGTTTTATTACGGTCAATACCGACGTTTAATGCTTCTCTGATAGCATGGTCAGCAGTGACGTTGTTACCTACTTTGTAACTGTCATTTGTTACGATTCCAGTGTCAGGGAGATATGGTAAGGAAACACCTTGTGCCCTACCGGCAGATTTTTCAACGAACTGGTATCCGTTAACGCTTTGGTTTAATGCGGAAGTTGCAACAGGCACAACATCTACATCACCGGATTTAGCTAATTCTAACCAGGTTGCTTCTTCAGGGAACAATAAGGTAATTTGAGTGAAGTAAGGTTTTTGTCCGTAGTAATTGTCATTTATTTTGAAAATTGCCTGTTGACCTTTATCCCAGTGGTCTAAAACGTAAGGTCCAGAACCGATTGGTTTTTGACCGTAAGTATTGTTGTCATATGTATCAGAAGGAACAATTCCAAGATACCTTAAGTCGTAAATGAATGTTGATCTAGGTTCTACCAAATGGAATTCAACACAGGTATCATTTACTACAGTTGCATTTTCAAGGTTGGTTAAATCCAAGTCAGTTTCTAGTTTTTTTGCAGTATTGAATGTGAATGCAACGTCTTCAGCATTTAAGGTTGAATTGTCTGAGAATTTAACGTCATCACGAATGTTTACTGTCCAAGTTTTTCCATCTTCGCTTATTGAATAATCCGTTGCAAGATCCGGAGCAAATTCACCGGAGCCGTTTGTTTTAAATAAACAGCTTTGTACTAAAGGATTATAATTCTGGTGTCCGCATCCCCAACCTGTGAGAGGATCGAAACCAGCTTTTGGTTCTTTAATATTACTGTGTGCTGCTACAACCAAATGGGTTGGATCGTCGTCACCGACACCGTTGCCCATGAATGCATAGGCAAGACCTCCGATAATGACGATTGCAGCGATAATACCAATAATTATCTTTTTGTCCATAATTTTTCACCTAAATTATTTAAATGCAATATTAAAATTAAGTAATACTTTTTCATAGAAATATGAGTAAAAAGTAATACTTTTATGAAATATTTTAATATTGTTCTTATATTTGAGAACAAATATATAAAAAGATTTTTATTACAGTTAAAGTATGTTTAAAAAATTAAAATATAGAAAATTTAAATATAAATAAATTCTACAATATCATAACTTATATTAAGTAAAATTACACTACAATACAAAAAATAAGTATTAAAATTATACATTTTTTTAATATAAGAAAAAGAAAAGTAATACTTTTATTAAATTTAAATAATATTAGGAGCAAATTAATTGCAATGACACTCTCTGAAAAATTAAGAAAATTCATACTTAAAAACGGTGCAAAGGAAGTAGGATTTGCAGACATAAACGGATTCAGTCCAAAACCTGGATTGAATACAGGCATCGTATTTTACCTGACATATCCCAAAGAGATAATTAGAAACATGGGAAACGCACCGACCCAGGAATATCTTGAAGAGCTGATAAGCATCAATTCAAGACTGGACGATATAGGAATGAAATGCGAAAATTTCCTGATTGACGAGGGATATGAAGCCTATGCCCAAACCAAAAAGAGACTGGGCGGGGACTTCGGAGAGTTCAACTCATTCGAACTGCCCCACAAGACCATTGCCACAAGAGCGGGACTCGGCTGGATCGGTAAATCAGCACTCTTTACGACATTCAAATACGGATCAGCCCTAAGGCTGTCTTCAGTATTGACAAATGCCCAACTGGATTTCGGAAAGCCGATACTTAAATCAAAATGCGGAAAATGCATGGAATGCAGGGACGCTTGCCCTGGAAACGCAATAAGCGGAATACCATGGAACTATACGCTTAAAAGAAACGACTTTTACGATGACAAGAAATGTGAGAAATACGCTCTGGAAGTCTCATATGAAAATTTGGGAAAAGCAGATACCGTATGCGGGAAATGCATATTCGCCTGTCCGCACACTCAAAAATACATCAGGCACTAAAGTTCAACGGCATAATTAAAGACAGACTGAGGGGAAGTAAGCTCAATACCCTGAATCTTTTTGTCCATGTGGACGGTTTCAAGATCATCATTCGTATCAAGAGTAATGACAAAGCCCATTTTTGTCCAGAATTCAAGAGCACCATTTAAATTTCTATGAGTATGCAGGTAGATTTCCTCATAACCGCATTGATTTGCAAATCTTTCGGCTACGCTGAACATCTTTGAAGCAAGACCGCAGCGCCTGTATCTTTTATCAACAAAAAGTCTCCAGATGCTTGATGTCTTTTCCTCAGAATAGAGATGCCTGAACTCCTCAAAATCCTTGTCATATGCCCTTATGCCGATGGTTGCTATGATTTCATTGGTTTTGCCATTGAAAGCTACAAAAAAGTTATTTTTTTCAGGGTTAATGTAATATTCATTCATTTTAACGATGTCCTGATGCCATTGGGGAACATAGTCATAGCCGAATTCGATTTTAATCTGCTTAAAGAGAAAATCCTGAACATTGCTGATTAATTCCGAATCGTTGCTTAGCTCCCTGATAATCACATACATCGTTACACCACATTAATGTATTACTTTTTCTACAGAATTTATGTTATCGGTAATACTTTTCAGTTATTTTTAAATAACTTTAATATTGATAAGGTTCAAATTAGTATATAAAAGTTATTATTTGAAACACATAACACTAAAAAAGGTGATTAAATGGAAAAGGTATTGGACGTAGAAAACGTTTCTATTTCTTTTATACAATACACCCAGGGATTAAATCAAAGAGAACTAAAAGTAATAACAGATTTGACTTTAGATGTTTCCGAAGGAGAAATCTTAGCGGTTTTGGGTTCAAGCGGTTCCGGGAAAAGTCTGCTTGCACACGCAATATTCGGAATACTTCCCGAAAATGCAAACCTGAACGGAAAAATCAGCTATAAAGGAAAAGAATTATCACAGGAAGACAAGGAAGAACTTAGAGGAAAAGAAATAGCATTAATTCCACAATCCGTTAACTTCTTAGATCCTTTAATGAAAATCTCCGACCAGGCTATCGGACATATCGACAGCAAGGAAGAAAAAGCGGAAAAGAAAATCAAACAAAGGGAAATCTTCGAGCATTATAACCTTGGCCCTGACGTGGATGAAATGTATCCTTTCCAGCTGTCCGGAGGAATGGCCAGAAGAGTTCTGGTTTCAACCGCACTGTTATCCGACCCTAAACTGGTCGTTGCAGACGAGCCTACGCCAGGTCTTGATGAAAAAACCGTAGAAGAAACCTTGAATCATTTCAGACACATGAAAGAGGACGGTGTCGGAGTCCTTCTGATTACTCACGATATTCATGCAGCTCTTGAGGTTGCAGACAGAATCGGAATCTTCTATTCAGGTTACGTTATAGAAATTGCCAAAGCAGAAGACTTCTCAGGAGACGGTGAAAACCTTCTTCACCCGTACACCAAATCGCTGTACAAGGCACTGCCTGCAAACGGATTCGAACTTGTAAAAGGCCATCAGCCACTGCACGGAGAAATACAGGAAGGATGTCCTTACTACAGCAGATGCGAAATGCGCTTTGAAAGATGCAAAAACGAAAGGCCGCAATTGCGTGACATGGGAGATAAGAAAATCAGATGTTTCAAATACGAGGAAGGTGAATAAGATGGAACTTAAGGCAACAAATATTTCATTTAAATATCCCTCCGCTAAAAAATACCAGTTAAAAGACGTTAACCTTGAGTTGGACAACAAAAAAATCATAGGTTTGATTGGAGACAGTGGAAGCGGAAAATCAACGTTATGCAAAATCCTATCAGGATATGTTGACAAATATGAAGGCAGCGTAACGTTGGACGGTCAACCACTTCCCAAAAAAGGATTCAAACCTGTTCAGCTGATATATCAGCACCCTGAAAAGGTAATGAATCCGAAATGGAAAATGAAGCAGGTGCTTGAAGAATCATGGGAAGTTCCTGACGACATACTCTCCGAGTTCGGAATTCAAAAGAGCTGGCTTACAAGGTTCCCTCAGGAACTGTCCGGAGGAGAGCTTCAAAGGTTTTCCGTATTGAGATCACTGAATCCGAAAACCAAATTCATAATAGCTGACGAAATGACCACTATGCTGGATGCAATCACCCAGGTTCAGATTCTGGATTCCGTTTTAAAAATAGTTAAGGAAAGAAATATGGGATTCCTGCTTGTCAGCCACGATATGGATTTGATAAATACGATATGTGACGACAAAATCTATCTGAAAGATATTAATGGTGCCTAATCATCATTAATATTAATCAATTTTTTTATAGTTAAATCAGCCCACACCATAGTAATGTTGTTTGATACGACCTCACCCAAAACGATTCCCATCCAGGCTCCCCAAACACCGAAATCAAATACCACCGCCAAAAGAACCGCAAAGAATATCGTGAAGCCCGTTTCCCTCATGATTGTCTGAAACATTGCGGTTACTCCACGTCCGATTCCCTGGAAAACGTAAGTTGAAGCCACACCGACCGCCATCGTCGGATAATAGATTACAATCCACTGTAAAAAGCTTGTCAGTTCTCCAGCTATCCTTGCGCTGCTTCCAGTAGAAGTGAAAAGCGATGCAATGTCCCCTGCAAAGACATTGGTCAGTATAGCTACCAAAAAGGCGAAAACCATTGAAATCTTCATGGCATACCTGTGGGCAATTTTAATGTTTTCGTAGTTTTTTGCCCCATAATTGGCTGCAATGATGCTTATTAATGCCGTTCCAATAGCCAGCATCGGCGTTGTTCCTATGGTGACTATTCTCCAGCCTGTCGAATATACAGCCACAGAATCCGTTGAACTTACAAATGCAAGAAGCGCTGAAAAGACCGCTGCAAAGAATGCGTTGTTTAAAAGCTGCAGGCTTGCGGGAATTCCCACCTTTATGATATCAAAAGAAATATCCCTTTTAAAGGCGAAATTGGATAGAACAGGCTTTAGATAAGTGTCTTTTTTGATATAAAGCCAGTAAATTAATATCAGGATAACGAAAAGAGAAGATATTAACGTTGCGATTGCCGCCCCTTTTACTCCCATATTTAACGAATAAATGAAAATCGGGTCCAGAATCATGTTGAGGATTGCTGAAGCTGCCATTGCATACATTGGACGTTGGGTATCACCTTCTCCCCTGTAGATTCCATACAAAGCGTTTGACATGATAACCAATATGGAACCCGCAAGCATTATTACACCATAATCTGTTGCGTAATTAATGGTTTGGCCTGCGCCCATGGCATCCAATATTGTTTCAAGAAAAAGTAATAAAATTATTGTTATAATGACTGATAAAATGACATTAATGAATATCGAATGGATTGAAGCATTGTCTGCCTTTGGCTTGTTTTCCTCACCGACATATTTGGAAATTGCGAACGCTGAGCCCGCACCCAAGCCGTTTCCAAAGCCGACGAGAATCATGAAAATCGGAGTGAAAAAACCAACACCTGCAAGGGCATCTGCACCGAGGCCTGACACCCAGGCGGCGTCAATGAGATTGTAGAGACTTGAAATAAGCAATGAGATAATGAGAGGTATAGACATCTTAAGCAATGCCTGTTTAGGATTTCCAAGCATTATGTCTACACTGTTTAAACTGTCATTACCCAACATAAGTAACTATTAAAATTTTTTAAAATATAAAAGTATCCTATCAAAAAAAGAAATGAAATTAGAATAGTGGATCTTTCACCATTCCAATTCTAAATGAGTTGAGGATAACCAGCAGGGTCAATCCTAAATCTCCGAAACCGACAGACATCATTAACGTAATGATTCCAAGAACTGCCAGCACTACACAGAGCAGCTTGATGGCAATGGCCACCGTAATGTTCTGCTTAATGATTGTCATTGTCTTGCGGCTTAATGAGAAGAGATAAGGCAGTTTTGAAATATCGTCCTGCATCAATGCAACGTCAGCCGTTTCAATTGCCACGTCGGAACCTGCAGCACCCATTGCAATACCGATATTTGCCCTTGCAAGTGCAGGAGCATCGTTAATTCCATCTCCAATCATGGCCACTTCACCGAATTTGTTTCTGATTGTATCCAGAATATTTAATTTGTCTTCAGGCATTAAGTTGGAATAGACATAGCCGATTCCGATTTCATCCGCAACCGCCTTGGCTGCAAGCTTATTGTCACCTGTAAGCATAACTGTTTGTATGCCCTGACTGTTTAAATCGGCAATGACTTCTGAAGCGTTTTCCCTTATCGTATCGGAAACCGTGATAATGGCCAAAACCTTCTCTGAATTTCCAACAAATACCAGGGTCTTGCCTTCAGCAATCTCATTGATTTTATCCTTTGATACGTCAAAGCTTGATTCTTCAATCAGCGGCTCGTTTGCTGCATAGAATTCTTCGCCGTTAATGTCTGCAATAATACCTTTTCCAGGAACGTTTTTGAAGTTGCTGATTGTTTCTAAAGCTATTTCGTTTTCACCTGCATAATTTACAATTGCCTGAGCGATAGGGTGTGAAGATTCATGTTCAAGAGAAGCTGCTATCTTTACGATGTCCTCTTTGGAGTATGATTCGTCAAAGACTTCCACTTCGCTTAAATGAAGTTTACCTTCAGTCAATGTACCTGTCTTGTCAAAGATTACGGCCTTGATGTTTTTCATCTCTTCAACATATGTACTTCCCTTGATGATAACACCGTTTCTTGTAGCTGATGTAATGGCTGAAACCATTCCCACAGGCGTTGAAATCAGAAATGCGCAAGGACATGATATTACCAGAAGTGAAAGTGCCTTGTAAACCCAGTCGTATAAATCCAGACCGAATAACAGAGGTGGAAGGAAAGCTACGATTATCGCTGCAACCATCATTATCGGAGTGTAATATTTGGCGACCTTTTCAACCAGAGTTTCCGTTTCGGAACGGTTGAGCTGTGATCTTTTAACTAATGTTACGATTTTTGAAATTACAGAATCTTTTGCTTCCTTGGTTACTTCGACTTCCAGATATCCATCTTCATTGACAGTACCTGAAAATACCTCATCACCGACTTCCTTATGCACAGGCACGCTTTCACCTGTAATTGAAGCTTGATTTATTGAAGATGCACCGAAGACAACTTTTCCGTCCAGAGGAACCTTATCTCCAGGTTTTACTATAACAATATCGCCGATTTCGACGTTTTCAACGTTTTTGATTTCTTCACCGTCACCGACCTTTACCCTTGCGGTATCAGGGGCGATTTCAACCAGGGACTTGATTGACCTTTTTGAGCGGTATTCTGCATAGTCTTCCAGGAATTCCGCAATATAGTAAAGGAATGTAACAGCTGCACCCTCTTCAGGATGTCCTATGATAAATGAGGCAACACAAGCAATACACATTAACATTGCAGGTCCAACAGTGTGTCTTTTGACAAGTGACTTATAGGCCATTATTGCAATTTCATAACCTGCTATTACAGCACCTATCATGTAAACAATCGTGATAACCGTTTGGGAAAATGATAGGAATTCAAGGATATGTCCCAATGCGAACATAAGGCCGCTTGCAACGATGATTTGGATTGGCCTGTTGTAAATTAAAGGTTTTCCTTCTGCAAGCAATTCTCCGTCACCGTGGTCATGTCCATGGCCATCATCGTCATCTGCACAATCCGGACAGCCGCAAAGGCTGAATTCAACATCATCGTCATGGTCGTGGTCGTGACAGCCACAGCTGTCATCAGTACAGGTATCTTTCTCATCATGATGATGCTCATGTCCATGCTCATGATCGTGACCGTGATGATGCTCATGCTCATGATCGTGATGATGTTCGTGACCGTGATGATGCTCATGCTCATGATTGTGATGATGTTCGTGACCGTGGTCATGGTCATGATTGTGGTCATGTCCGTGCTCATGATCGTGGTCATGATGATGTTCGTGACCGTGGTCATGGTCATGGTCGTCGTCATCCGCACAATCAGGACAAGCGCAGAGGCTTATGTCAACATCCTCATCATAATCTATTTCTTCCCTGTGGTCATATACGCTTAAATCTGTACTTTCTTGATAATCTTTTAATAATTGCTTATTGTAATGTTTCTGATTTTCACAGTGAACATCGTCACAATCCGGATCAAAACAAATATAATTGTAATGTTCTGGATCATGACATTCTTCTTTTTCGCAATCAGGGTCATAACATTTATTCTTTTCCAATGACAACACCTTTAGAGTTTTATTCCAAGATGTGTTCCAAGCCAACTTTGTATATCATTTCAATATGAAGATCAGTTAGAGAGTATCTAGCCATTTTTCCTTCTTTTTGATATTTGACAATATTATGTGCTCTTAATATTCTTAATTGATTTGAAACAGTAGTTTGATTTAAATTTAATGCTTCACAAATGTCGCAAACACATAAATCTTCAATAGTCAGTAGAGAAAGTATTTTTAATCGTGTAGGATTGCCGAAGATTTTAAAGAACTCGGACAATTCAGAATATTGCTCTTCATCAATCATCCGTTTCTGTACACGTTCAATGACATCCTCATGAGAGTCAAATACTTCACAAACGCCATCAGAGATATCTTCATAATTTTTTCTGTCTGTCATTTTTATTCCCATTAAATTTATATCTACTTTATAGTTTATAATTTTAATATATATAAATATTTTCATATCACAATATTATGATATGTTTTATTGAAAAAAAATATTAATCAAAAAAATCGTCCAAAGCCTTATCCTCCATAATAGCTTGCTTGTACTGATTTTCTGATATCTTGGAAACTTCCAATTCGATTATATCACTGGCATCAAGCATCTCTTTAGTCCTGTCGGCCAATTCGAAAGTAAACGAATCATCGCTTGTATCCATCGTTATGCTGTCGACATAGAAGGTGTCTTTAACCTCCCTGCCTGTGGAATCCCAGAAATAGCGGATACTGCATTTAACCGGAACCACATCAAATGTATTGAAGGTAATGAACTTGCCGTCGGAAGTTTCAATAACGTCAATCGTTAAAAATTCCTCATCAAATTTATCTAAAATAGTTTGTGCTCTCATAGTAGTATTATATTGTGTTTAAGTTGTATTTAAATTTTTGGTGGGCTATTCCTTAACCACACCAATCAGCGTACCGTCAACAATACAGTCAAACGGAACCTTATCAACCCATCCGGCTTTTGTAAACATGTCCATGAAGCTGACGCCTATTATTTTGCCGTTTTCATTAATGATATCCTTAACCAAAGCGTTAATGTCTTCAGTATCCAGTTCATATTTCGGCATTGAAAGGCCTCCCAAAAGCACTACGGCATCGGATTCGTGAGGATTTGAGACTTCTGCATTAAGCACCATTCCGAAGGATTTTGATTCAAACTGATGGCAATCGTCAATATTCACCAGAGGAATGAAATGAGATTCCTTATCCCTTATCGCATAGGCCATCAATTCTGCAAATGGAGTGCATACTCCCGGAGATCCTATGAAAGTTACCTTTTTAGCGTCTCCGACCACTTCCTTAAAAGATACAAGCTGTCCGTTAATTCCTTTCCATTCTTTTACGTTTTCCATATATTATCACCTTAAGCTAAACCGTTTCCGCGTATTTCCTCTTTAATGTATTCGACGTTTTTAACGAGCAAAACGTCTTTAGAATTATTCATATTTCCCAGAGATCGGTTTTCCAGTATTGTACAGGAAAATATCTCATGAGCATAACCGTCACATACTGAAACTGACGGAATCTTGTTGGAATCCCACCAGTCCATTATTACGATTTCATCGTCTGAAAACCATACATATTTGCTTCCCAATGATTCCATCCATGAAAGGGTTTCATTATCATAGCCAGCATAGTAATCCTTGGTTCTGATATCATTAACTAATTTTGAAAGTTCGCATGATCCTTCAGAAGACACATTCAGTGTAGTTTCATTATCTGATGGATTTTCACCTGCGAATGTTAATGATAACCCCAAAAGAGCCACCAATACGATTAAAATCATGACTGTTGTCTTATCCATTTTTATAACCACATCTTTTTCGGGAAAAACCTGTTGGAATTTCTGACGTATTCCTCATATTCCCATCCGAAATCCTGCATTAAGCGTTGCTCTTCCTTTTTAACCTGAATGTTCATGATTATGATTTCAATCAAAAGAATTATGAATGCACCGACGGATAAAAGAGCTATTAGAACCCCAATATGATAGATGAAAACTCCCAGAAGCATAGGATTTCTGCAAATAGCATAAGGCCCGCCAGTCATTAACTGGGTGGTTCTCGGTGCGACTTCGTGATTGAAAGCGTCAAAAGGATTGCCGTTTCCTACATCATTCATGTAAATGATTGACCAAACGCTTAATTCAATGCCTACAATTGCAAAAATTATAAAAAGCAGAATGCGTATCAATCCAATCTGGTCATAACCCGGACTTCCCGATGCGAGATACATCACATAAGGAATTCCTATTATGAAAATAACAAATCCAAGCAAATATCCTATCAAATCACGATTCATCTTTATCACCAGTCAAATTATCATTTCGTAAATATGTCTTCATCACCGTTTTTTGAAGAGTTATCTGAAAAATCCGAAGATTCCACCTTTAGCGTTCCGCCGTCACAGATAGCTCCGCCACATGCTTCGGATACGTTTTTGGACAATTCAGATTCAGTTATGCTTACGTTTCCGTCAATGCTGAATATGGCTCCCCCATCGCTTTTAGCCCAGTTATTCAATAATTTTGAGGAAACAATATCCAAATCGCCCCTATTCTTGTGTATCGCGCCGCCACCAAAGATTCCCTTTGATTCATTGTCGGACAATACAGATTCAGCGATATTAATTTCTCCCCTGTTATCGTAAATCGCACCGCCCGAACCTCCCGCATAGTTATGTGAAAGCTCAGAATCCTCAATATTCAATTTAGCACCGGAATATATCGCTCCCCCGTCACCCTTAGCAGAGTTATTGCAAAACCTGGAGCTTTTAACATTTACAGTGCCATTGACATTGAATATCGCGCCGCCATGACACTCTGATGCGTTATCGGACAATACTGAATCATTAATGTTTAATTCTCCCCAGTTATTGTATATCGCTGCGCCAGCAAGATTTGACGTGTTATCGGACAATTCAGAATCAAATATGCTTAAAACGCCGTAAAAATTGTATATTGCAACAACAGCATTTTTCAACGCAATATTTTTGATTGTAACATCCTTGGCGGTGTTGTAGAATATCCTTGTTTTTGAGCATGCATCAATTGAATGACCGTTTCCGTCAATTACCAGACCATCAACATCCAGATTAATGCCTTCAGGATAATCGGACTCTTCATCTTCACCCAAAACGATATCTGAAGTTAACACTATTTCTTTAGCCCCTCCATGTATTAATTCATCCAAATATTTAAAATTCTTTTGCATATCAAACACTAAATCAATATATGAAAACACAAGTAAATAAATGTGGTCAATTGATTGCAAGGTTAAGTTCATAAATGGCAATATGGAAAATTATTTATACATAAAGGAATAAAAACATTACATACTTAATTGGAGGACTGATACAATTAACTCAAAACTATTAATAATATTTTCTATCATATTAATCCTATTTTCAGTTTCTGCCGTGTGTGCAGAAGACAATATGAATGAAACTGGAAATACAGACGAAATTCCAGAAATAAATGTTGAAATTCCTGAAAATGGAATATATAATGTCACATTTGAAACAAACGACCTGACTAAAATCTACAAAAACGGTTCACAATTCGAAGCCAAAGTTAAAGATAATTACGAAGGAATTTCTTTTTTTGATAAACCTACAAAATGCACATTTGAAGTTAATGGAGTTTTATATTACCGGGCGATTCAAAACAACACTTCAAAATTGAATATTAACCTAGAGCCGGGAACATATGTAATAACAACATATTACGGAATACTCAAAAATACGAATACGATAACTGTCTTGCCGACAATAACCGAAAACAACGACTTAACCAAATTTTACAAAAACGATTCCCAATACACTGTTAAAATTTTAGGTCCTGACGGCAAACCAGTAAGCAGCGGAAAAAACGTGACATTCAACATTAATGGAGTATTTTATACCCGCCAGACAAATGCTGACGGAATTGCAAAATTAAATATTAATTTAGCTCCCGGAGACTACATTATAACTGCCGAATACGAAGGATGTAAAGTTTCAAACAAAATAATCGTTAGGCCGACGCTCATGCTCTTTCCTCGAATAGCTATTGGCAGCGGAATAATAAGTGTTAGAGTACTTGATGGAAAAGGAGAAAGCTTTGAAAACGCACCAATAAAAATTAATATTAATGGAGAATTCTATGAATTTAAAACCGGAAAAGATGGCGTTTTTATAGCTGATGGCTCAGTTATTAAACTTCCACCAAGAGATTATTTGTATACAGTTTATTATAATGGAGATTCAGTTTCTGGAATATGGCATCTCCACGGAGCTGTAATAGACCACGATAGTGCAGATTGGGCTTTAGAAAAACTTTATTCTTAAATTCTAAACCCCCTTTTATTTTTTTATAAATTAATCTATTCAACGTCTTTAAGCGCTTCAACCATATTCAGATTCTTTATTTTGCCTGAAAACAATAAATTAACAGCAATGGATATTGTAAAAGTAATGACTGCACTCAATGCGATGTTTCCCCAGGTTAATGACGGAATGTAATAAATGGTTTCTCCTGCAGCGTTCATTATCAGCGTCATCAGATAGAATCCCAGAGGAATGCCCAGAAGGAATCCGATACCCGTAAAGAAGAGGTTTTGAGTAAGCAGAAGCTTTCTTAAATCCCTTGTTTTAAATCCTAACACTTTTAAGGTAGCAATTTCACGCTCGATTTCGGTAAATGACAATATTCCAAGATTATACAGTACTACAATTGCCAGAAGAACCGCAAAGATTATTATGATTGAAACAAGCATCATTATGGATCCGCTCATTTCATCCCAGTTTTCCATCATTTCGCCGATTGTCGAAACGCTTTTGATTGAATCATAGTCATCATCCACCTTTTCATCACTCAAGATGCTTGTTGGAGTGAAATTCAAATCCAAATCCTCCAGTTTATCTGCTGAAAGTATTATTCCCTGTGACATCGGCTCTCCATGAATATTAGTTATTTTGCATTCAACCCAGTCGTCTGAACCTACAATGTGCCACTTTATGGAGTCTCCCACATCAACTCCAAGAGTTTCTGCAACTTTTGCTGAAAGTGATATATCTGTCGAGGTTAAATTAATAGGATTTTGATACTTGTCTGTCTGAGATATCAAATCCGTTTCATTTAACGACAGAATCATCGCCGTCTTTTCATTTCCATGAGCCTTTATTTCAATAGCTTGCTCCATAATCGTACTGCCGTTTACCTCATCAGCAACCTCATCAATATCCGAAAAGGTTGCGTTGCTGTTTATGAAGAGTTTGGATTCGAAATGGCTGATATCATCATATTCCCATGACGCCAGATTATCCATTGAGTCGTCCATACCAAAAGCGCAAATTAAAAGTCCTACACAACCCATAACGCCAATTATTGCCATCAGTGCCCTGAAACGGTTCCTTTTGGCATCACGGTAATTCCAGCGAAGGTTGAATCCCAGTTTCTTCCAGAACCCTGACTTTTCAAGAACTCCGGAAGATGAAACATTCGGCGCCTTAGGCCTCATGGTATTTGCAGGATTTTCCTTTGAAATGTTTCTTGCAGCCCAGTACGATACCAGAAGCGAAGATATGACCATTGCTGCGGCCACAATGATGAAAGTGTTGTCAAATCCAGGATGCCACTCCGGAAGGGAATACCTTGAGCTCATTGTCGGATAGAATAAATTAGGAATGACCATAGGTCCCGTGACCAGTCCCAGAATAGCTCCGGCCAGAACGAGCCAGAATCCATAGGACATGAAATGCAGGATAATTGTTCGGTTCTTATAGCCCACAGCCTTTAAAACACCGATTTGAGTTCTCTGGTGCGATACTATACGAGTCATTGTCGTTAAAAGAGTCAAAAAGGTAACTGCAATAAACAGTAACGGGAAAACGTCACCAATCATCTTGTGCTGTGCCATTTCCTCGTTGAACTGTGATACGCTGACATGGTCTGCCTGCTTTGTAAATGATAAATAGTCAACGGAATCGTCCAGGGAATCCTTGAAATCTTCAGGACTCTGATTGAACTTGACCAGCAGGGCGTTATACTGGATATCCATTGGAAATGCCTCGTGTGAGAGATATGCAAATCCCATATCCTTGAAATCGGGAATTATTGTTGTTGGAGATGCCTCATAAACGTATTCTGGAGAATATCCGATTCCCTTTATTTCCTTTTCAATTTCAAGCCCATTTAATTTAAATGTTATGTTGTCTCCAACCGTTAAGTTCTGGGCATTCGCAAAGCGCTTGTCGAGCCAGACTCCTGAATCGTCGGATAAATTCAATTCCTCGCCTTCCACGAGGTAAAACTTCGAAATGGTATTGTTTTCAAGAAAATGCAGGGTGATGTCGGGGTCGTTTTCAAACTCACCTACCGATTGTATGACCAGCTGCCTTTCACTGCCGGTAGAAAAGTTATCTATTTCATCAACGGCATCATCGGTGATTGTGGTATTGTAAATCCAGCCATCGGCAAGATTGGTTTCGCTGTAAAAATCAGAAGAAGTCTGTTCCAGTCCATAATACTCGCTGCAAACACCGCAATAAGCGAAAATACCAATTAATGCCATCATGAATATGGCTATGAATTGAGTCTTGTTGTTTCTCATATCCCTCAGCATTTTGCGAGTAAGTGACATGAATATAATTTTAGAAAAAATAAGATTTAAATTTTAGTAAAAAAAGGATTGGCTAAAAGATAATTATTCATTACCCTTTAGCGATTCGACCATGTCAAGATTTTTGATTTTGCGTGAAAACATCAGGTTCACAAGTATTGACAATGAGAATGTTATTATTGCCGTTAATACGAGATTCATAATTGTTATGGAAGGCAATACGTAAAATGAATCGCCTGAGGATTCCCACATTATCTTTAGGATATAATATCCTACAGGAACTCCCAATACGAATCCTATAGCCGTGAACCATAAGTTTTGGGTTAACAATAGCTTTCTTAGAGCGCCCGTTTTAAAACCCAATACCTTTAATGTAGCTATTTCACGCTCGATTTCTGTAAATGACAGCAATCCAAGGTTATAAAGAACCACAATAGCCAATAAAGAGGCAAAGAATATTAATATGTATATCAAAAGCCACATTGACTCTGTCAGCTCATCCCAGCTTGCGGTCATGTCCTTCATTGAACTTGTTGACTTTATGGCTGAATAGTTCTCGTTAACGTGCTCTTGGGTTACGATGCTTGTAGGCGTGTAGTTCAAGTCCAGATCCTCCAGCTTGTCTGAAGACATTATGAATCCCTGGGAAATCGGATCTGCGTGAATCTTGTCAATCGTCGTGTTGATCCATTTGTCTGAACCCATTATATGCCATTTGACGGTATCGCCAACACCAACGCCAAGCAAATCGGCCATTTTCTGTGAAATTGACACCTCATCATCTGAAATATTGACCTTATTCCAGTCATAGTCTGTCGGCGTGACCAGGTCAGTGCCATTCAGGACCAGAAGCGAACCTGACTTTTTGGAGGTGTCCGATTCAAGCTCAATTGCGCTTTCCATCAGCTTATCACCATTGACCTCCTCTGCAACCTCATCGATTTCAGAAAGTGTTGCTTCCTCATCAATGACCAACTTTGAATCATAATGATTGATTTGATTATATTCCCATTCCTTTAAATCCGTCATGCCGTCATACATACCGAATGCTGATACCAGAAGGGCAGTACAGCCTATAACGCCGACTATTGTCATTAATGCGCGGAACTTGTTTCTTTTGGCATCACGATAATTCCAGCGTGCATTGAATGACACTTTCTTCCAGAAGCCGAACTTTTCAATGAACCCCGTTGTTGAAACCTTCGGTGCCTTAGGCCTTATCGTATCTGCAGGATTTTCCTTTGATATGCTTCTAACAGCGAAATAAGAGACGACTAGCGACATCAATATCATCAATACGGTAACGTAGATGAAATTCATGCTCCAGGCAGGTTCCCATGAAGGCAATACATATGTTGAGCTCATTGACGGATAAAAGAGCTGAGGCAATGTCAGAGGTCCAAGAATCAGTCCTAAAATGGAACCTACTAAAACAAGCCAGAATCCGTAGGATACGTAGTGGAATATTATTGACCTGTCAGTAAATCCGCTTGCCTTTAAAATACCTATTTGAGTCCTTTGATGAGCAATAATCCTTGTCATTGTCGTTAAAAGAATCAGCATCGCAATCAGTATGAATACGACAGGGAAAATATCGGACATCATCTTATGCTGATTCATTTCCTCTGAAAACTGACTTACGCTTGAGTGTTCTGACTGCTCAATGAATGAATTGTAATCCCCATCCAGCTTATCTGAGAGCAGATCGCTGTAATCATGAGGATTTCCATTGAATTTGACCTGCATAACGTTATATGGAACATTATCCATTGGAAATGCCTCATAGGACAGGTATGCAAAACCAATTTTTCCGAAATCAGGTATTATTGATGCATCGGAAGCATGATAGACATATTCCGGCGAATAGCCGATACCCCTGATTTCCTTTTCCATTGTGATTCCGTTGAACTCGAAGGTAATGTTGTCTCCAACCGTTAAATTCTTGGCATCGGCAAAGTTCTTATCAAGCCATACACCGTCCTCATCGCTTATATTTAATTCTTCCCCTTCGATTAAATAAAACTTAGATAACGTATTGTTTTCAACGAAATGCAGCGTTATTTCTGGGTCGTTTGAAAAGTTTCCAACCGAATCCAATACCAGCTGTCTTTCCGAAGCGGTTGTTGGAGTCAGATTATTTACCTTATCAACAAAGTTATCGTCAAGGTTTTCACTGTAAATCCATCCGTCAGCAAGGTTAGTGTCCTCATAGAAATTATTGACGCTAACTTCAAGGCCAACGGATTCACCGCCGACACCTGCAAACACAAATACTCCTAAAAAAGCCATTAAAAAAATTGACAGAAATTGGGTTTTGTGCTTTCTGATGTCCCTTAACATCTTTTTTGAAAGCATTCAATCACCAGTCCAGATCTGAAACTTTCTTGGGATTTTCATTAATGGCAATGCTTTCAATCTGGCCGTTCTTGATTCTTATGACCTTATCTGCAGCTTCGGCCAGTATTGCATTGTGGGTTACGATTACGACTGTCGTATCCTTGCTGTTGCTCATGTCCTGAAGCAGGTTTAAAATGAGAACGCCGGTTTTTGAGTCCAGTGCACCTGTCGGCTCGTCACACAAAAGCATTGCAGGCTGTTTTGCAACTGCCCTTGCAATGGATACCCTCTGCTGCTCACCGCCTGACAGCTGTGCCGGAAACTGGTTGGAATGATCCTTTAATCCCACCGAATCGAGTACCGCTTCGCCGTCGATGTTAACGTCTACGATATCTTTCATCAGTTCCACATTTTCCAAAGCCGTCAGATTAGGAATCAGATTATAAAATTGAAATATGAATCCGACATTCCTGGCGCGATAGCGAGTTAATTCATTGTCGTTGAAGCTTTCAACATGCTCGCCGTTGACTATAATCTGGCCGGATGTCGTTGAATCCAGTCCTCCTAAAAGATTTAAAAGGGTTGATTTACCCGCTCCTGAAGGGCCTAAAATTACTACAAATTCTCCTTCCTCTATTGTGAAGTTAACGTTGTCCATAGCTCTCAGGACATGATCACCGGCCCTGTATTCCTTGATCACGTCCTTAAATTCGATAATTGTACTCATTTTTATTCTCCCGTAGTTACTTCATATATAAAATTTCATCATAATACTATTTAAAATTTAGGAATACCTAAATTAATTATTTTAAGAAAAATTTCCTTAATTTCTCTTCATTAATTTGATAGTTATCAATTATTTTGCCGTTCTCGAAGTGCAGAACGTGAGAACAGGCTTCCATTATCAGTTCAAAGTCATGGGTAATGATAAATGAAGTGATGCCAAGACTTTGAAGATAAATCAGGTTCTCGCTGA
The DNA here is from genome assembly GCF_900103415.1 of Methanobrevibacter millerae. NCBI lineage: Archaea > Methanobacteriati > Methanobacteriota > Methanobacteria > Methanobacteriales > Methanobacteriaceae > Methanobrevibacter > Methanobrevibacter millerae. Next base: position 84,912 of record NZ_FMXB01000001.1, on the reverse strand, counting down.
CCTTCATCATGTTGTTCAAGTCAAGCCCGCTTGTAGGCTCGTCGAAAATCAGTATCTCATTTTTGGATGCGATGGCTGAAGCTATTGCGACCCTTTGCTTTTCTCCGCCGGACAATGCCATTGGGTGAGTGTCCTTTAAATGAATTAAGTTTAAATTTTTTAAAATGGATTCGGCTTCTTTTTCGTCTTCTTCATTCATGCTCAAGAGCACTTCGTCCATGACGCTTTCCGAAAAGAGCTGGTGGTTAACGTCCTGCATTACCATGTAGCTCTTTTTCAATCTGTCCTTTCTTTTCAAAGTTTTGTTTTCGAAAACGATTTCTCCCTTGCATGATCTTTTAAGGCCGCAGAGGCAATTTGCGAACGTTGATTTGCCTGCACCATTCTTTCCTATAATGGCTATTATCTCGTTTTTAGGGATTTTAACGTTATCAATATCTAGAATCGGAGTTTTTCCATAGTTGAATTTGAAATTTCTCAATTCCATAAATTCATTATTGGCTGAGTAGTATTCCCTTCTTTTTGCAGCCAGATTATTCAAATCCAGCTGCCTCAAGCCCAAATTCCTGTGATTTACCTTTTTAAACTCTGAAATGGACCATACATTTTCGATTTTACCATTATTCAAATATACTACCTTATCGACAACGTTTTCCAAAAAGAAGAGTTTATGCTCACCTATTATTACTGTCTTTTTCTGTGATTTCCATTTTCTGATTATATCTTCCAGATTCCAGCTGGACTGTGAATCCAGATTTGAGGACGGTTCGTCCAGAACGAATATTTCTGGATTGACCGCAGATACTGAAGCGCATGCAATTTTCTGCTTTTCACCGCCTGAAAGCTTGAAAATGCTTTTGTCAAGAAGATGATTCAAATCAAAATCGTCAACAACCCTTTGAAGCCTCTTTTCTATTTCATCTTCAGACATTGACAGGTTTTCACAGCCGAAAACGATTTCGCTTGTCGTATCCACATTAAAGAATTGAGTTTTAGGATTTTGAAAAACGGAACCCATATGCTCGGATATTTCATAAATCGGCATTTCACCAATTAACTTTTTATTCAGATAGACGTTTCCATCCCTTTTTCCTTCAAAGAAATTGGGAATGAGTCCGTTTAAAAACCTCGTTAACGTTGTCTTTCCGCAGCCGGACTGTCCGCACAGCAAAATGACTTCGCCAGGATTTATATCCAGATTAATGCCTTCCAGGCTCATCCTGTCTGCATTTTTATATGAAAATGAAATGTTGTCAATGTCAATCAATTAAAACACCTTACCAAATAAAAAATAAACGTAAATCAATAATCCCGTTAAAGAAAGGAGAATGAACACGTAATCAAAGGCCTTGAAGTTGACCTGAGCGAGATGTGTCCTCCTTTTAGGATTGCTGAGTCCCCTGGTCAGTGAAGCGATGGACAATTCATCACTTGTCTTGACCGCACTGATTAATATTGGAATCATGTAAAACTCAATCAGCTTTAACGGAGATTTCAGTGATTTCAGATTAAGGCCAAAACCCCTCATTTTCATTGCGTTGGTTATTGACCTTATTTCCTCATAGACTGATGGAATATATCTGAAAACAACTGAAATAGGTATTATAATGTCTTTTGGAACCTTGCTTTTCTCCATTGACGCAATGAATTCGCTGACCTTGGTTGTCAATACAGTATACGTTCCCATCAGAAGAATAGGAAGCATCCTGCATGCCGTATAACTGAAAGTTATCAGGATTATAGCCAAAATGCCTGTAGCGGTTGGGAGAATGTAAACCTGAATATATCTGGCCAGCAGATAGAGGACAATGTAGATTACTGCTATCTTTCGGTAATCCGAAAAGAATAAACAAAAAAATGGAATTAAAACCAGGATTCCGCTGACATATAACGGTACGTCATTGAATACCATAAAACTTATTATAATGAGGACTATAATTTTCGTTCTCGGATCCAGATTCAGTTTTAATTCCAAGGAAATCACCTTATGCTATACCTGCTCTTTCAAAATGCTTTTTCAATACGAGCTTGCCTATATATGCACTTATTATTCCGCAGATGAACGTTAATATAAACAGTACGATTAACGTATTGTACTCCAGAAACGGCAATATTGTATTGACGTAATCGTTTCCCATTGATGTGCGCATTGCCTCTACGAAATAATCCCTTAAAATGAAAAACGGCAGCATATTACCCATTATTCCCAAAATGAAAAATCCATGGCTTATTATGGAGTTTTTCATTGATGAATAATTTCCCATTTTAAGGATGATATCGGCAATTAATGCAAAGAGCGTGAACGTGACTATCGGAACCCAGGTATGGCCTGAGAGAAACATTACAATACCCAGAATCAGACCGAGCAGAGTCACCATTCCGAATTTGGAAACTCTCGTTAAAAATAGCATGTACGGAATTCCACAAATCAGTGCCGCAATAATCGGCAGCGCCAGCATCAGAATCGGGACATAGCCCAGCATTCCGAAGGCAAAAATCATAACTATAAGTATTACTGCGAAGATACCGACAGTAATCAAGTCTTTTACATTCAATCTTTCACTCATGTATATTTTCTCCTAGTTTTTTTGATTTAATAAAAAATGGGAATTTTAAATTTCCCACGCTCCACTTAAATTTTGCAAATCGACCATTTTCTTGAAAAGGCCGTCTTGAGCAATTAACTCATCAGGTGAACCTTGCTCAACGATTCTACCATCATCTAAGACTACGATTTTATCCGCATTAGCTATTGTACGCATCCTGTGCGCAATAATGATTACGGTCTTGTTTTTAATCAGTGCAGAGAGAGCTTTCTGGATTTTGGATTCGTTTTCAACGTCCAAGAAGGATGTTGCCTCATCCAGAAGAATAACATTTGCATCCTTTAGAAGTGCTCTTGCAATTGAAATCCTCTGCCTTTGACCGCCAGATAACAGCTCACCATTTTCCCCGATGACAGTATCGTATCCTTCAGGAAGTTTTTGAACGAATTCATCGCATTCGGCAAGCCTTGCGGCTTCCATAACCTCTTCATCTGTTGCATCCTTTTTGCCGACACGGATGTTTTCCATGATTGACTCATTGAATAAAATGACGTTCTGGAAAACGATTGAAAAGTTTTCCAAAAGCTTTTCTGAATCCAAATCAGATAAGTCTTGGCCTCCAAGAATTACCTTACCGGAAACTGGATCCCAGAATCTTGCCGCAAGCTTTGAAACGGTACTTTTTCCTCCGCCGGAAGGTCCAACAAGCGCTGTAACCTCCCCCTGTTTGGCTGTGAAATTAATGTTGGATAAAACATCTTTTAAATCGTCATAATTGAAGTTGACATCCTTGAACTCAATGTCATAGTTGTCAAGGGAATATTCCTTGAGTCCTCCTTCAATGACAAGCTCTTCGATTTCCTTTGTCCTTTCGATTTTAATGTCCATCATCAGAATCTCAGCCAAAAATGTCAGTCCGTTTTCAACCGGAGCGTAAACGGTTGCTGAAGCTATTAGGAATATCAAAAGAGTGTAAATTGATACCTGGCCGTTCATAATCAGGTATGAGCCGAGAAGTATTACTGAAACTATTCCTAGATTCAGGACAACCCTTCCGGTAATTACTCCTGCAGAGGCCATCAGTTCTGATTTGATTCTTGACCTTTCGATTTTACTTGTAATGCCAGTCAGTTTGGACAAATATTCATTCTGATAATTGTATGATTTTAAATCCCTTATGGATTCTATACATTCCTGCATTGAGTCTCCACATTCAAGCAAATCGGCCGTTACGATTTCACTACCCTTATAAATCATTTTTTTTGAAACGTAAAGTATTATGAATGCTACAGGAACCACCCATAGAAGGGCGATTGCAAGTCTCCAGTCAAATGCGAACATTCCTATAGCCACCAAAATCAGTGACAGGATTGAACCTAAAAGCTGAGGAATCGCATGTGAGAATACGTGCTCCAAATCTGTGCAGTCATTCATTATTGTTGCAGTCAAATCGGCAAGGTCTCTTCTTTCGAAAAATGAAAGGGGTAGTTTCCTTAAGTTTTCACCGAGGTTTATCCTTCTGTTTTCGCTTTCAACGTAAGTCGTGTTGAAGACAAAATGGTACTGTTTCCATGAGAATGCGAATATTATTCCCAATATGATTAGAATGGCTACAATGAACATTCCCAAGTTGGAATCGATTATTTCACCGCCCATAAGGGGGCTGATCCACATGTATATGAGCAGCGCGTACAAACCTACAGGAAGCATGAAGGAAATGTTTTGAAGTGCCGTGTAAAGGATTCCCTTAATGAGATTGTCGGCACCGTCCTTTGTAAGTCCGAATCTTTCCATAAAATACTCTGAAATCATTATATCACCTCGCTTTTAACTTTCCATTGAATGGATTGATTGAATTCGTCCCACATCCTTGAATAGAGTCCTTCATTTTCAACAAGTGAATCGTGATTTCCCTCTTCTACGATTCTTCCCTTTTCAATCACGTAAATCTTATCGACGTTTTTGACTGTAGAGAGCCTGTGGGCAATCATTATAACTGTTTTATCTTTTGTAATTTCAGAAATTGCCTTTTGAATCATGTATTCATTTTCAGGATCTGCCAGTGCAGTGGCCTCATCCAGGATAATTATCGGAGCGTCCTTAAGTATTGCTCTTGCAAGGGCGATTCTTTGCTGCTGACCTCCTGAAAGATAGGTTCCTTCCGTTCCGATAACAGTGTCGATGCCCTGCGGCAATTCGTCGATGATGTCATCACACTGTGCTAAGCTGAGCGCTTCTCTAACTTCTTCCCTTGAGGCTCCTTTTCGTCCGATTGCAACATTATTGTAAATTGAATCCTTGAATAATGTCGTATTCTGGAATACAAAAGATATGTTTTCCATCAATTCTTCGGTTGAGATATCCCTTACATCAACATCACCTATTTTAATTGAACCTTCACCCACATCCCAGAATCTTGGAATCAGTGAAGCTATTGTGGTTTTTCCTCCGCCTGAAGGTCCGACCAGTGCAACGGAATCGTTTTCATTAATCTTTAAGTTAACGTCATTCAATATGTGTTCATCTGAGTCCGTGTCTTCATAGTCAAAGAACACTCCTTCAAACTCGATTGAATGGTTTTTAGGCTTTTGAGGATTTGCAGCTTCAACCAGAGGCTTTTCGTTTAAAATAGCTTCAATACCATCAAGAGCATAGCTTGCAAGCATCCAGTCCTGTGAAACTGTCATGATTTTGTTCATCATAACGGCACACAGCGGAGTGAAAATCACGTAAAACATGAAGTTGGCGAAAAACTTAACGTCAACTACTGCACCGGCAAGCAGTATTCCCGCAGGTATTAAAAGGGCGAAGAAACCGTTGATTGATACGACAAATGATGTCATAGGAAGCTGTGTTGATAAGGAATACTCTGAAGAGAATTTTCCATAGTTTTTAATTGCCTTAATGAAATTCTTGAATGAATAGACACTTTGCTGAAAAGCCTTTGTAACCGGGATTCCCCTTACGTACTCAACGGCTTCCCCGTTCATTTTCTCAAGGTATTCCTGATACTGAACCATGATGTTTTGTGATTCCTTGGAAAACATCGGATACATGAAAATAAAGCACAGTATGATTGGAATGAGACATACAAGCCCAAGTATCAAATCAAAGCTGAAAAGCAATATCAAAAATACTATCGGAGTGACGATTGCTCCGACCAAATCAAAGAGGTTGTGGGCCAAAAAGCCTTCGGTCTTTGCCGTACTGAAATCTATCACTTTTCTCAATCCTCCGCTGGTGTGTGTTGAAAAATAGCCTAAAGGCAATGTCAACAGATGATTCATTGCGGCATCCTTCATGTTCTTTTCATTTTTAAATGCGGATAGATGAGTGCCCATCAAACCGAAAAAGTTCAGGGCAATACCCAGTACCGCATAGAAAAATGCGCTGAATGCATAGCTTTCCAGATTCTGCGCCTTGGCAAAATCCGGAGCTACCTGGAGAAGTGCATTTACCACTTCCCATATGTAAATGAATGGAATTAACAGACATATTGCACTTAATGCAGACAATATGCAGCCCAATATTGTTAAATATTTATAATTTCCAGAATAACTTAATAATCGTATGAATTTATTTTTATTTTTAGTTTCTGACATTTGAAAACTCCTTAATTTTATTTTAAGAAATTGATAAAGTAATTTAGGTTTACCTAAAAATTTTAAATGGTCTAAAAAGACAACCACCAATAATCCTTAAAAATATCATTAAAACACGATTTTAAATTAGAATTAAAAATAAAATAGTAAATAAACCTAATTCAATTAAAATATTAATTAAAATTAGTATATAAATATAATTGAACTAAAAAGTCAAAAACTATACCAAAAAGACAAAATCTATTTCCTGTACTCTGACGGGGTGCAGCCGACATATTCCTTGAAGGCCTGGGCGAACTTTGAAGGTGATGAGTAGCCAACCATCCTTGAAATTTCCGAAATGCTGTATTCGTCATCATTGATTAATCTGCAGGCATATTCAAGCTTGTATTCCTTTCGCCACTTGAAAATCGGCTTGCCGTAGACTTCCTTAAAGCAGTTCTTTAAAGCAGTTTTGCTTATGCCGTACTTATCTGCCAGCTCGTCGATGGTTATTGCCTTTTCTAAATCTCTCGTTAAGTCATTGTAGACGTTTTCAACAATCTTTGCCTGATTTATCGAAAGGGATTTGTGGGAACTTTCGCTGAAATGAGTAATGCTGAAAAAGAGTAACAGTTCAAGGGTTTTAAGCTTGAAATATGATTCCTGAATCCTTTCATCAACGCCGTAGAGCTCACCGATAACATGATCGATTTTCTCATTTGCCCTCACCAGCAAATAACCGGCATTATTTTCAAGGTCTTCGTAATAATCGGCCAGATTGAAGTCCGGCAGGAATTCAGTGATATAGTCGTTTGAAACGTCAACGTCTATGAAGAACTCAAGGCCCCTGTAGTATCCTGCGGGAAAGTCCGAAACGGATTTTGTCAAATCGTAAATGCTTATGCACAAATCTCCCTTTCCAAAATAGATTAATTTATCGTCCTTTACCTGATAGGCGTATCTTCCGTCAATGCAGTGGTTGATTTCAAGAAGCCTGCTTTTGATGGGAGCGTCCTCGATGAACAGGTCACTTGACTTGTTGAGTCGGATGTCAATGAAAGCCAGGATAATGCCCGGAAAGATGCTGTGCATTTCAATCTTTCCCCCTTCATGAAAGTCAAGAAATATTATCCCGTCCTTTTGGGTAAAATCCGCATCCTTAAAGGTTTCGTTCATCATTTCATAGAAATTTTCATTCATCGATTACTATATTGTAAAAACATCAATATAAAATGATAACTATAAAACATTTCAGAAACATAGTATTATTATAATAAAATATTATGGGGTACAAATGTCATTCAATAAAGATGAAATGCTGATAATGCCTGCGGTAGATATCAAAAACGGAAAGTGCGTGCAGCTCGTTCAGGGCAAACCTGGAAGTGAAATGGTTGAAATTGAAAATCCAGAAAACGTTGCCCTTCATTGGGAAAACGAAGGGGCCAAAAACATCCACGTTATTGACCTTGACGGCACCATTGACGGCAAGACGAGCCTTGGAGTAATCAAAAAGATAGTTAATGAAGTCTCCGTTCCAATCCAGCTGGGCGGAGGAATAAGAAGCATTGAATACGCACAGGAATTGTTGGATTTGGATATCGAAAGGCTGATTATCGGAACCATGGGAATTCAAAACCCCCAAAGCATTACTCAGCTGGCCGACGAATACGGCTCAGAGAGAATTATGATATCCCTTGACAGCAAAGACAATAAGGTTGTAATCAAGGGATGGCAGGAAAAGGTAGACAAGACCCCATCAGAACTGTCAAATGAATTCAAAGAGCACGGAGCGGGAAGCATACTCTTTACCAATGTCGACGTTGAAGGACTAATGGGAGGATTCTATACCGATCCGGTAATCGAGCTTAAAAATTCAGTTGACTTGCCTATCGTCTATTCCGGAGGAATTACGACGATAGATGACATCAAAAAGCTTAATGAAACCGGTGTGGAAGGAGTAGTAATCGGTTCTGCACTTTATAAGAATAAAATTGATTTAAAGGAAGCATTGAAATACCAGAAAAGGTAGTGAAATAATGAAGAAAGTAATGGCAAGTGGAACATTTGACTTATTGCATCCGGGACATGGAATTTACCTGCAGGAAGCAAAAAACCTTGGAGGATACAAATCCAAGCTATATGTAGTAGTTGCAAGGGATTCCACAGTTGAAAAAAGAAAAAGAGTCCCGATTGTTGGTGAAAACCAGCGTTTGGAATTGATTAAAATGCTGAAGCCAGTTGATGAAGCTTATCTGGGCAATGAAAACGGGGACATTTTCAAAATCGTTGAAGAGATTGACCCTGACATTATAGCTATCGGACCTGACCAGACACATAACGTTGAAAAACTGCAAAATGAAATAGACAAAAGAGGTCTCAAGGCACGTGTCCAAAGGGTAAGTGTTTATCATCAGGATGAACTGGACAGCAGCTGCAAGATTATCAAAAAGATTAAAACGACTGACTTTGAAGGAAAAATACTAGACAATTGTGATTAAGAGGGAAAATATGTATAAAGTAGCAATAATTGGAGCAAGCGGATATACGGGCGGAGAACTTTTAAGGATGCTTTTAAACCATCCTGAAGTCGAAGTGACAGACATCACATCCAGACAGTACGACGGCACTCCTGCGCACAAAATTCATCCCCACATCAGGGATTCCGGCCTGGTTTTCAAAAACAAGGCTCCGGACGAATTGGATGCGGACGTTGTCTTTACTGCAACTCCTCACGGAGCATCAATGAAGATTGTGCCGAAGATTCTCGATACTGGCGCTAAAGTGGTTGACTTAAGCGGAGACTACAGGTATAGGGATACTGCAGTTTATGAGAAATGGTATGGAATGGAACACACTGACAAGGAAAACAAAGGAGCATTCGGGCTTCCTGAGCTTTACAGAGATGAAATCAAAAAAGCTGATTTAGTTGCAAATCCTGGATGTTTTCCAACAGGAGCAATCCTGTCATCCTACCCACTGGTAAAAAACGATTTTGTTGACAGAATCATTATTGATTCAAAAACCGGAGTAAGCGGTGCTGGAGTTAATCCGAGCTCAACCACACATTACCCGAACATTGCAGATAACGTTAATCCATATAAAATTAGTTCCCACAGACACATGTCCGAAATCCAACAGGAACTCCATGGCTTTGACGACGTTAAAGTATCATTTACGCCACACTTGGTTCCGGTCATCAGAGGAATCCAGACTACAAGCCACAGCTTCCTGATTAAGGACATTACAGTTGATGAATTAAGGCAAGCTTATGAAAAAGAATATAAAGGCGAATATTTCATCAAATTAATGGATGAAGGAGAAATTCCTCATCTAAGCTCAGTTAGAGGATCCAACTTTGTTCATATCGGAGGATTTGAAATTGACGAAACCGGAAGGGCCGTAATGCTTTCAGCAATCGACAACCTTGTTAAGGGGGCATCCGGTCAGGCTATCCAGAACATGAACATATTACTTGGAATTGATGAAACCGCAGGCTTAACGCACTTCGGACTTCATCCTTAACATTTTAAAGAAGGGGGAGAAAAAATGAAAACGTTAATAATATACTATTCAAGCGGCGGAAGCACAAGAGTAATGGCTCGAACCCTTTCAATGCACTTGAAGGCAGACATTATAGAAATCAAGGACATGAAAAAGAGAAGCGGTCTTGCAAACAGATTCCTATCTTCCATAGATGCATTCAGGGAATCCAAAACTGAGATTTCACCTGCAAAATTGGATTTATCCGGTTACGATTTGATTTATATCGGAACACCGACATGGGCAAACAATGCGGCTCCGGCCATAATTACCATTATTGACAGATGCAACTGGGCAGGAAAGGATGTTATCCTATTTACCACAACAAGCAACAGCGACGGCGAATCCACACTTGACAGGATGGAAGAAAAGATCGGAATGCGTGGAGGAAGGGTAATCAAAAGCTTTCACCTGCAGACCAAGGACAAAATTCCTGAAGACATAATTACAGATACTGAAAGCCTTATTCAGATGCTGGATTTAAAAATGTACGGTGGGATTTAAATGAAATCAGAATTAAAAATTAAAGCAATTGAAAACGGTACCGTTATAGACCACATTACCGCAAACAAGTCTCTTCATATCCTTAAGATTCTAGGACTCCCCGATGAAGATACAATTAACGTGACTGTTGCTATGAACGTTTCTTCCAGCCAAACTGAAAGAAAGGACATCGTTAAAATTGAAAACAGAGAAATTGACCATGAAGAGCTAAACCAGATTGCATTAATTGCCCCCGAAGCTACAATCAACATTATAAGGGATTATGAAGTTGCAAAAAAAGACAAGATAATACTTCCTGAGAAAATTACCTCAATTATCAAATGCACAAACAGCAAATGCATTACAAATTACGAAAACGAACCTATAACTTCAAAATTCCATGTTATTGAAACTCAGCCGCCGGTTCTAAGATGCCATTACTGTGAAAAATTAATAAAACATGAAGATATCGAAAAACAATTCGAATAATCTTCACTTATTTTTTTAGATAATCAGCCAACCTTTTTGAAAGAGCAAGAATTGTCAATATAGGAGGCTTTCCTGGAGAAACGGGAAGGACACTTGCGTCACTTACAAACAATCCTTTAATCTCGGTTTCCTGATTGCTGTCAACGACTTTTCCAATCGGTGCCGTTCCGCCAGGATGTGCACCCCTGTAAACGGTTGAGCCTATTGTACTTGGATCAACGCCCGCTTCACATAGAATAAATCCTGCGGTGGCAACCCCTTCGGCCAGATACCTGATGTCCTGAATCGTGTTGATTTTGACAACATCGCCGTCATCGGTAACGTATCCCTTGGCCTCATCTGAAGTCTTGACCATTATGCTCAGTATATCCTTATCGTCAACTTTTTCAATGTCGATGTTTCCTTTGATGAATGATGAAAAGTGTGGGGATAAAACGAAGTTCTTGCCAATTACCAAACCTGCCATCTGAACTTCAGTGTTGAATTTTATGTCTTTAAGGTATCCTCCAACTGATACGAAAGGATCAAAGAATATTTCCCTGCCGGCATCGATTCCGGACTTCCTTAAAATTAATGTGGAGCCTATTGCGCCTGCAGACAATACGACGGTATCGGCCAATAATGTCTCTTCTGAACTGTCCTTTACGTATTTGACTCCCTTGACTTTTGAATCTTCGGAAAATACTTCAGTTACTTCCGCTTCACTTATCAATATGGCACCGCATTCAACGGCCTCATCGACGAAGTCCTTTCCGGACCACTTTGCGTCAACGGGACATCCAAATGCGCAGTTTCCGCACTGTATGCAGTCGCTTTCACGAATGCCTTTAGGCATTTTCATGGTTTTCAAGCCCAGTTTATGCCCGGCATCCAGAAATAGCTGAGTTCCTCTTCCGATATGTGAATCATCAAGCTGATGAACATTAATTAAATCTTCAACGTAATCATACTCTTCGGATATGTCAATTCCGTATTCATGCAATTCCTCATCCAGGGCGCGCACCATGTTTGACATTGAAACGATTGTGGCTCCGCCTATGCATGTCGTAGTCAGCAAATCCACTTCATCGCTGTATGCATCATAATAGTTGAATGCGTCCTTTGAATGAATATAAGGACCTTTTTCTATAATCGTTACGGGAATATTGTCCTTTGCCAATTCACGGGCGATTATTCCCCCACCAGCGCCCGTACCAACAATAACTATCATTTATAAATCACCGAATTAAAATATGTCAATTGTTATATTTACATAAACTACTATAAATATTAAAGTATTATGAAATTCAAACTATTAAATGATTAGCTTTTGGAGCGATTAGAATGGAAGAATACATTAGCTTATTTGAAAATGTTATAGAAAAAACAATTCCTAAAGTCGATTATATCGATATAAGAGCCGGAAAAGGAAACACTACATCAATTTTAATGAAAGACGGAGAAATTGATGAAATCAATACCGGAATGAGTGTATCCGCCAGAATCAGAGTATTGAATAATGGAGCCTGGGGATTTGCCTACACAACGGACATTTCCAAGTTTGATGAGATTACCGAAACCGCATTGAAGCTTTCAAACTCCCTGAAAGGAGACGTTGAACTGGCCGAAAGCGAAATAATAAAGGACAAGGTGGCAACTGACGTCAGAATACCTTTCGGTGACATATCAGTTGAAGAAAAGCAGGCCATAATGAAAGAGGCAAGCGAAAGTGCAACGCTTGAAGAGGTTAACAGCACCACCGTAGGTTATGGAGACATCGAAAGCAAAGAGGTGTTTTTAAACAGCGAAGGCTCACAAATCGAGATTAATACAAGCCGTGTAAGGATGGCGCTTAACGCTACGGCAACCGACGGTCAAATAATACAGTTCGGACACGGAAGCATGGGTGGAGTAAAAGGATTTGAAGTGATAGCCGATAGGGACATTGAAGAATTCGGAAGGAAAATCGGTGAAAAGGCAACAAGACTGCTTAAGGCCGAAAGCGCTCCATCAGGCAAATTCAAGATAATAGCTGACCCTGAATTAACGGGCGTGATGGTTCATGAAGCCCTGGGCCATGCAACCGAAGCCGATTTGATACTTCAAAACGATTCCATTCTAAAAGACAAACTGAATACTAAAATCGCTTCAGACATAGTCAATATCTTCGATGATGCAACGATAAAAGACGGATTCGGATACTATCCATATGACGTTGAAGGTATCAAGACAAAAGCCAATCAGCTAGTGAAGGACGGAAAACTGGTTTCCCTATTATCTTCAAGAGAAACCGCATCCAAACTAAACATGAAATCCTCCGGAAATGCAAGATCAATAATAAGCGATGCTCCAATCGTAAGAATGAGTAATACGTACATGCAGCCGGGAGACATGAGCTTTGAAGAACTGATAGAAGACATTCCGGACGGAATATACTTAAAAGGTTCAAGAGGAGGACAGGTTGATACCGGAAAGGGAATTTTCCAGTTCAATGCCGCTGAAGGATTCAGAATTGAAAACGGAGAGCTTTCAACGCCTTTGCGTGACGTGTCACTGTCCGGAAACATTCTTGAAACTCTCAACAATGTAGATGCTTTAGGCAATGATTTCAAGTTAAGCGTTGGATTTTGTGGAAAGGACGGTCAGACCGCACCTGTTGGAGACGGCGGACCACACACAAGAATTATTGATGCCATGGTAGGCGGAAGCAATTAAGGTGATAATTATGATAAGCGAAGAAAACGGACAATATTTACTGAATGTAGCAAAGGAAGCGATTTCAACATATCTGGAAAAGAACCGCAAAATGCTGATACCTGAAGACTGTCCGGCTGAATTAATGGAAGAGCTGGGAGTATTCGTTACTTTAAACAAAAAGCACAGGCTCAGAGGATGCATCGGATATCCGGAACCTGTTAAAAGTTTAATCGAATCAACGATTGATGTGGCCATTTCAGCAGCATTCAACGATCCAAGATTTCCTGAACTTAAAAAGGAAGAGTTCGATCAGCTTGAATTTGAAGTGACTGTACTGACACAGCCTGAATTAATTGAAGTAGCCCATCCGAATCAGTATTTTGATGAAATCATAATTGGTGAAGACGGCCTGATTATTCAAAAAGGCTATGCTAGAGGCCTGCTCCTTCCGCAAGTGGCTCCGGAAAATGGCTTTAATGTAGAGGAGTTTTTAGAGCACACCTGCATGAAAGCAGGAATCAGCGCAGACAGCTGGATGGATGAAAGCTGTGATGTCTACAAATTCCAAGGACAAATATTTAAATAATCAGGGGAAAACTAAATGGTGGAATTGGACAAAAAATACGTTTTTCACATTCCCCTTTACAAATACGTTGATAACGAATTGATAGCTCTGGATATGGACGATATTATTGATGAATTAATAATGCAGTTTAGTGAAAAAGGATACGACAGCCTATACATGTCAATGGTAAAAGGCTACTACAAAACAAGATGCTTTGATGAAATAACAATAACGCTTTACGTATCAAGTGAGTTCCTTGAAAAACATGAATTTCCTGAGAGCATATTCAAAGAATGGTTTAGGAAAAACAATGAGCTGTTGGGCCAGGAAGAGTTTGCCTACGAATGCGGCAATAAAATGCATATTGAAAAACTAACACATTCACAGAGTTAATTGGCCATCCGACTTAATTATAAAATTCCTAGGCGACTCCAAGCAATGAAACAATAAAAATAAATTCATCAGTGAATAAATGAGTCAGGTATGAAACAACAATGTTTTTGGTTTTAACGTATGCGAAAAACTCAAATATTGAGCCCAATCCCTGTATGAAAAGCGCAAATATGAACATGACAGGATTATATGCATGCATGGATGCAAACATTATCATTACCAAAGCAACTGATGCGATTACGGACAGTTTACGGTTATTTGAGTACTTGAAAAAAACCCTCAAGAAAAACATGAATGGAATGAACTTAACGAATTCCTCACCCATTATTGAAAATATCGGAGGAATTAAACTCATAACTGTAATTGAGTTTTCTTCAACGATTCCGCTGCTGACTATTCCGAATTGGGCCAATATCATATCCATAACGAATGCATATAACATATAACCGACAAAAAGAGCTGCTGCAAGAAGGATATCTCTAAGAGACGGCATTCTAAATATTGCCTTGTAATCCCATTTCAAGAAATACAAAACGGGAACAATCAAAACTATACATCCAAGTATTGCAAAATGAATCTTTGAAGAGATAGTAAAGATATATCCTATAAGACCCGCAATGAATAAAACAATCCAGCCCCATTTGGGAATGTGAGGATTTTTATCATAGAAAGGGAAGTCATAGTCCCCATCTTCAAATTTAAACCTGTCCGTCATGTTGTTGAATATGAGCTTGAAGATATTTAAACATTATATAAAATGAAATATGCAATTTAATTTATTAATACTTGCAAAGATTGAAGCAATGACAATGTGTGCATGTGAACAAAAACTTTTAAGATATATGATAATATACTACTTCCAATATAATTTTATACATGTTAGAATTAGATGAACTTTTAAGGATTTTTAATGATGGTTCTGAATTGGAAATGGATGAGGATGCTGCAGAAGCCTGTAACTATTACTCCCAAGAAGCACAAAAAATCACCTGTGAACTGAATTATGAATATCATGACCTTGATGAAATTAGAATACTGTTTTCTAAACTGATTGATAAAAACGTCAGCGATGATTTCAGGGTTTTCCCACCATTCACAACTGATTTTGGAAAAAACATTCACCTTGGGAAAAATGTTTTCATTAATTCCGGCTGTAGATTCCAGGATCAAGGCGGAATTTATATTGGAAATAATGTTTTGATTGGCCATAATGTTGTTCTGGCTACTTTAAATCATAATGAAAATCCTCAAAAAAGAGGCAATTTAATCCCATCGCCAGTCATTATAGGTGATGATGTATGGATTGGTTCAAATGTTACAGTAATCCCCGGTGTCACTATTGGTGACGGAGCTATTATTGCTGCAGGAGCGGTTGTCACAAAAGATGTTGCAAAAAACACGGTTGTAGGGGGAGTTCCTGCACGATACATTAGAGATGTGAAACTTTGAATCTGTTTTCATATTCAAAATAGAAAAAAGAGTGATAATATGATCTTTATTAAAAAAACTTCGATGATATTTATTATTTTAGGTTTTTTGCTTTTATCAGGAGTTAATGCTCAAAATAATGATAATATAATAAAACTTAAAGTTAATGACCATATTTTTGATGTTGAATTAGAAAATAATTCTGCAACACAAGAGTTGGTAAAAAAATTAGAAACCGGCAATGTTACTGTCAATGCAACAGATTATGGTAATTTTGAAAAAGTTGGAAATTTAGGTTTTTCACTACCTGTTAATGACGAAAATATGAACACTGAGGCTGGAGATATTGTATTATATCAAGGAAATCAAGTGTCTGTGTTTTATGACACCCATTCATGGAGTTATACAAAATTAGGCAAAATACAAAATGTCAGTGATTTAAAAGAGGTTTTAGGCTCTGGCAACACAGTATTAGAATTCAGTTTAAGATAATTTTTAAAAAAAAAGGTTAGTTATAATTATTAACTAACTTAAAAATTTTCTTTGTAGAATTCAGCAATTTTATCAAAAGGAATTATATCTAAATCATCATATAAATCCGTGTGAACCGCATCAGGAATGATAAGAAGTTCCTTGTTGTCGCCTTCTAATTTTTCGAATTCATCTTTAGACATATAACATGAATGTGCCTTATCCCCATGGATTATTAAAACCGCTGATCTGATTTCATTTGAATACGCAATGATTGGCTGGGAGATAAATGACATACATCCAATGGCATTCCAACCGTCATTTGAGTTTAGAGAACGTTTATGGTATCCCCTTTCTGTTTTATAATAGTCATAGTAGTCTTTTACAAAAAATGGTGCATCATCAGGCAGAGGATCAACTACTCCACCAGCCCTTACATATTCTCCGTTTTTATAGTCTTCAGTTCTTTGATTGTTAAGCATGACTTTCATTTCATATCTTGCATCAGGATTGTCTGCTTCATCAAAATATCCTTTAGCATTAATACGGGTCATATTATACATTGTTGAGGTAACTGTAGCTTTAATACGGGTATCTATTGATGCAGCATTTAAAGCCATTCCTCCCCAACCACAAATACCCAGAATTCCAATCTTATCAGCATCCACTTTATCATTAGTCACTAAAAAGTCAACTGCAGCCTGAAAATCTTCAGTGTTAATGTCCGGAGATGCCATATATCGAGGTTCACCGGAACTTTCACCGGTAAATGACGGATCAAAAGCAATTGTTAGAAATCCCCTTTTAGCTAATTCCTGCGCATATAACCCTGAGGACTGCTCCTTTACAGCACCAAATGGTCCTGAAACTGCAATTGCAGGTAATTTTTCATTAGCATCTTTGGGTTCATATAAATCTGCAACCAAGCTGAATCCATATTTATTCTTGAATGTTATTTTTTCGTGATTCACTTCGTCACTTTTTGGAAAAACTTTATCCCATTCTTTAGTAATTTCAATATTATCCATAATAAACACCTTTTGTTTATTCAAATTAAATTATTAACATCATAATATATAATAGTTGCGAATGTCAACAATTACTAAATGCCATTTTAAGAAAAATTTATCATATTTTAAATTAAAAATGATTATAATGAATGAAAAATATATGTCAACCAACAGACTGGAAGCATTCTATGATGCAATTATTGCAATTATTGTAACAATTTTGGTTTTGGGTGAGTAGTACAAATTTATCGTGAGTTTTCACATGACTCAGAACATATTGATAATTTTTTATTTCATTTATATTTAAATTAACTTTATTTAGCAGTTATGAAAATCATTATTTTATTTTTACAATACAACAAGAGATTATAAATAATGTTTAACAAACTTTTAATTTAATTAATATAGTATATTATCCACAAATTTAATTAATCATCCCAGTCAAAGAATATTATAAGAAAAGTTATGAGACAAGCAGATACGTAACTTATATTAAAGTGATATAATGATGATTCCAACAATACCGACCCCGGATGAAATATTGGACAAGGGATTCAGCAGAGGAAAGAAAGCCGCTGATTTATTAAGAACCCAAAAAATCCCAAAACATTTGAAAGGAAAAAAAATTGAAGAAAGAAGAGTGGTTACTGCATGTCAGGTAATGAAAGATAAATTGAAATCAATTATCGATGCAGTCCCGGAAATTGAAGAGCTCCATCCATTTTATCAAGATTATATAGACATTACTGTCGGTGTAGACTCAATGAAACAGGCATTGGGTGCACTTAACTGGGCTTATGGAATATTGGCACAGCTTGAAAGGGAATACTCAAGAAAGCTTAAGAGAAGCCCTTCAGAAAAGGCAAGCGCCATTCAAAGAGAAGCCTATGGAAGAATAGCTTCAGTAATTAATAAAATCGAAAAGGACCTTGATTTTTTAGACTTTGCCAAATCCAAGTTAAGGAACATGCCCACCATCGATTTTGACGCTACCACAATAGTTATTGCAGGATTTCCAAATGTGGGCAAATCAACCCTTTTAAGACAGATAAGCGGTGCAGACCCTCAGGTTGCCGATTATCCTTTTACCACAAAGGGAATTCAGATAGGCCATACCGAAAGGCACTGGAAGAGCATACAGTTCATTGATACACCAGGACTGCTTGACAGACCAGTTATGGAGATGAATGACATTGAAATGAACGCTATCGTTGCCCTTGAGCATCTGGCCGATGCGATTCTCTTCATTTATGACGGATCTGAAACCTGTGGATTCCACCTGGAAAGCCAGTATAATCTTCAAAAGCAGATTGCAAAGATATTCGATGAAATCCCTATTATTCACTTATTCAATAAAATGGACATCGAACAGGATGAAGAATACATAAATCAGTTTGTAGACGACCCTGATAACACTTTATTCATATCTGCACTTGACGGAGATGGAATAGACAAAATCAATGAGATAATCGATACCATAGAAAAAATCGACAGAACTGTTGAAGACGAAGAGGAGCTCGACTACTATTAACGATAATCTTATATATGTGAATGTATAATGATATAATCAAACATATAGGAAAAAAACTATAAAGGAGTGAAAATCATGGCAAAAAAAGACATACTTGAAGATAAGATTGACGAAAGAAAAGAAAAATTCGATGAATCTGAAGAAACCTTCGAAAAAGAAGAAGAAAAAACAAGAGAAGGATTATTCGACGAAAAAATCAACGAACACAAAGAAAAATTCGAAGAAAAGAAAGAAAAAGGAAAAATCTACTCTGAAAAATTCGCAAGCGACTTAAACAAAACAGTTGAAGAATTCAAGGAAGGCCTTAAAAACATGCAGCAATACGCTGATGAAAAAATCAACGAATATAAAAACGCTACCATAAGCAATTTAGCTGTTGACTTAATCGAAACAGATAACATTTACTACTTGAAAGTTGCAGTTCCAGGTCTTTCCAAAGACGATATTGAAATCGAAGCCGGCGACAATGACCTCGTAATCAATGCAACCTTCAAACCATTCGCTGAAGAATTGGAATGCATTCTCAAATCTGAAGAGGAAGAAGACGAAGACAAAAAAGATGTTGACATCATCGCTTCTGAATTAACTGTCGGAAGATGCTCAAAAACCGTCAGATTCGAAAACAGCATTGAAGTAGAAAAAATCAAAGCTAAATACGACAAAGGTGTAGTAGTCATTACTATTCCAAAATTAGTTATTCCAAAACATAAAGTAACAGTAGAATAATTCTACTGTTTAAATTTTCTTTTTTTAATAATTAACCTGCATTGCCAATCCCGTTTTCAGAATACAATATACGGGAAGTATCCATAATGCTTATAATCATAATTATTCCAATTATTGACTACGCCAAGTGAGTTTTTGGAACTTATCGTATCGCCTGCAACCCAAGTATCACCAATTAATACCTGAACCCACACGTGACCATATCTGCCATCTCCGAATGTGCATTTTCCATGGACGTATCTTGCAGGAAGGCCTGCAGCCCTGTATAACGCAATTGACAGGTGTGACTGATCAACGCAGTTCCCCACTTTGGAATGGAGCGTTCCCACAGCGCCGTACTTGGTATCATAATAGTAGCCATAGCTTATTGCATCACGCACATAATTGTAAATAGCTTTAGCCTTATCCCAGGAACTGGTTAAACCGCTGGTCAATCTGTTTGCAAGGGAAACGATTTCCGGATTTGAAACCTGACAGTTAATGGACTCAATCAGATACGGAGTCAAATCCTCAATCGTATTTTTCGTATTCAACACCTGTTCGGATACGAAAAGATGTGCCTGGCCGGCAGTGTTTCTCTCGGCGTATTTATAGACAACCACGTATTCCCCTTTGGCCATGCCGCCAACGGATGCGGTAGCTATACCTTCATCATCGGTTAATGCATGCTTGGATACGCCATTGTATATGAATTCAATGTCAGCGTTTTCAATCGGCTTTCCATAAGCGTCATATACCCATACTGAATAATCCCTGTAATATCCAGGATAAATAGTTACGTCATATGCAACGAGCGTGGCTCCGTCAACCAGAACGTGATTAGATGCACTGCACGGAGTGTAAAATACATTGTCGAATGACGTTGAAATTTCGTAATAACCTACAGGCAGATTGATGTTTAGGGAGGCTACTCCTGAAGCGTTCGTTATCCTTTTGTATGTTTTTCCGCTAATGCTGAATGTAACCTCAAATCCTTCCAGAGGACTTTTGCGGTAGTCGATTAACGTTGCGGTGAATACTCCTTTTTCGCCGTGAATGAACGTCAAATCGCTTGTTTGCATATTAACCGGGATTTTTGAAACGACAATCGTATTTGATCCTCTATTGTAATCCGGAGAATCAGGGACGCAATAGGAGTATGAGATTTTATAAGTGCCCGGATTCAGGTTGATGTTTAAACCGGCAATGCCTCTTGAATCGGTAGTTCGGTTATAGAGATTGCCGTTGATATTGAATGTAATGGTTTCGTTAGCCATAGGGTGTGATTTCAAGTCGGTTAACGCCACAGTGAATCTGGAGCCGTCATGATAATACATTTTCAAATCGCTTCCAAATAGACGGTTGGTAGCGTTCTCAACGGTCAAGTTAACGGAGGACTTGCACGGATTGTAATTCCCGTTTCCCCTGAATTCACATTCCAGAGTGTAATTTCCTTCGCTGAGATTTGAAATTACTATTGTCGCTTCACCGTTTTCATTTGAAACCGCATTGACGTTAACACCATTATATCTGAAACTTATTAGGTTTAAAGGAACTGTCTTGTTGTTGACGCCCATTAACGTAACAGTATAGTCTCTGTCAACGCCTACAATAATATGGGCATCACTGGCCTTGATAGTGGAATCTCCCTTATTAATCTTAATCGTTTTTGAAACTGAAAGGCCTTTATTGTTGGTTGCTGTTATGACATAGCTTCCAACTTCAAGATTGATGTTTAAATATGCGTTGCCCTCATTGTCGCTTGTGCGGGTGTAATAAACACCGTTAATGTTGAACACCACATCGCTTTTGGCCAGAGGATTTCCATTATCGTCAAGAACGTTGGCGCAGAATCTGCTGCCGTCCTTATAATTCATGGTTAAATCCTCAGCTGATATCGTAGGCAATACCTCAATGTTGTTTGAGTGCATCTCATTGTTAAAGGAACTGATTGCAGTAATCGTGTAGTTTCCAGGATTCAGGTTGATGTTCATTCTGGCAATTCCGTTTGAATCTGCGGTTCGCTCATAGTAAACGCCATTGATGTTGAAAGTAACTTTCTGGTTTGCCAATGGCTTTCCTTCACCGTTTACGAGAGTTACATAATACTGGGTGTCGTTTTTATAGTATTTCACAACGTCAGAGCCGTATAATGTGGAAATCACGGTGACGTTATTGGAATGCATCTCGCCATTGGCCGGATTGATGGCTGTTAAAATGTATTTTCCTGAATTGAGATTAATGTTGAGCCTTGCAGTACCCTTTTCATTGGTCTTTCTTTCATAATAAACGCCGTTGATGTTGAAAGTGACGTTTGTATCTACCAGCAGATTGCCGCTGCTGTCTTTAAAAGTTGCATAATACTGAGTATCGTTTTTATAAAATTTCTCGATATCATCACCTAAAATCGTTGAGAGGACATTAATGACATGTGAAGTATTTGAAGAGCTATAAATGTCAGTTCCAGCAAAATAAGATGTCACATTATAGCTTCCTGAGTTCAGGTTGATTTTGATTGAAGCAGTGCCGTTAACGTCAGTGGTTCTGGTATAGTTATTTGCATTAATCGTAAATATTACGCTTTCGTTTGACAATGCAGTTCCGTTAACGTCTGTTAGTGAAACCTTAAATGATTCACCGCTTCCAAAATACATTTCAGTGTCGTTTCCGGCCAGAGAGGTTGGAATTGTACCATTGGCCGTAACGTCATCATCTAAAGAATGAAATTCCTGAAAAACAGTCCCTGAGACATAATCCTCACAGGTATCGTTTAAATCAGCAGCTGAAAGTGAACCCATCGCAATGAACAATGTCAGAACAATGGAAAGAATAATTGCATATTTCCTATTAAAAATTTTTACACCCCAATTACCATTTCAAAAAGTTTAATACAAATATGAATATGCAAAACATTATATATAAAATTTATAAAATATGTTAAAAAAGCCTTATTAAAAGCCAAATGTTAAAAAATAGATTAAAATAACAGTAGAATAGCTTCTACTGCTTAAATTTTAGAAATTAATACCTTACCTTGCCGATGTGTCTTGTAGCACCAGGGTCTTCGCCGTTGAAGTGTGCCAGGTAATAGACAAACCATTCCAAAGGAACAACATAAACCAATGGAGACAATAGGTTATTGACATCAGCGTAGTCGCTTAAATTGTATACGATCATTTTAAGCTCAAGGTTTTTGGAAAATTCTATTGCTTTTCTTGTAATCTCATCGGATTCAAAGTCAGAGTCAAAGATAATGATAGGAACGTCTTTTTCGGCACGTTCTATTAAACCATGCCTGAATTCAGCTGAATAAAGTGGACATGCATGCTTGATTGCTCCTTCCATAAGCATTGTCATTGCCAGTTTGAATGAAAGACCGAAGTTAGGGCCGCTTCCAAGACAATAAAAGATTTCCTCATCCTTAAACTCTTCAGCTAACTTTTTGTTATCTTCTTCAGTTGTTTCAAGCAACTCTTCTATGATATCAGGAATTTGCTGCAATTGTTCAAGCAGTTCATCCTTTTTCTCATAGTCTGAAGCTGCAAATAGGATCTGATAAAGACATGCGATTTGTGTTACGTAGGTTTTTGTACCGAGAATAGCTGTTTCCGTTTCACATCTGGTAATAATTGGAGTTTTAGCTTCTTTAATCATAGAACTATCTGGTTCGTTGGAAATGGAAACTGTGTGTATTCCGTATTCGTTTGCACGCCTGAGGGAAGACAATGTGTCAGCGGTTTCACCGGACTGTGACGTGAATATTGCAAGTGAATTTTCCCCTTTCTGTAAAAATTTGTTGTAATTGAATTCATATCCTGAAAATACTTCTATATTCATTGATGTAGACATTCTAATTGCATCTCTAACGCTGTAACAAGTTGAGATAGAACTACCGCAACCAATCAGATAAACCTTGTCCGCTTTCTTGACCATTTCGGAAACTTCGTTCATTGTAGGCAATTCACTTTCAAAAGTTTTTCTAAGTGAATCAGGCTGTTCCATCATTTCATCATACATTTTATAGTTCATGAAAAAAACTCCTCAATTTTTATTATCTTATATTTTTCTAATTTAAAATATAAAAAGTTTTTTTAAAAATAAAAGATAATTTATAATATATGCAGATTGATTTATCAAAAATAGGAATGGAAAAAGGCCACCAATACGAGACCATAATCACTACTGCAGATATTGACGGCAATTTGAATGCCGCCCCTATTGGAGTCATCTGCAGGGGTTCAGACAAGGTAATGTGTCGTATCTTTAAAGGAATCCATACTTTAGACAATATTATATCCCAACGCGAGTTTGTCGTTAACATTACCCACAATCCGCTTCTTTTCACGTGGTCTTTGCTGGACAATCTCATGGAAGAGGACTTCAATGAGGATAAATCAATTAAAAATGCTGACTGCTATTTTAAATGTGAGGTAACCGATTTGAAAGAGGCCGTCACGCAGAGCGATCCGATCAGGAAAAAGTCCGAAGCCATAGTAATCAAGGCAGACGTTTGTGAATTAATTATCAACAATCCAGTTAATGCATATAACAGAGCTTTCGGATACGTTATAGAAAGTTTGGCCAATTATTCAAAATTGGATTTGGTTGACTATGAAAAAAGAAAGTATTATCTGGACAGCTTTAGAGAAGCTTATAGAGTCGTTAGAAAAGTCGGCTCAAAAATGGATAAAAAAGCGATGGAAAATATTAAGGAAAAGATAAATGAAAAGGGTTATGACGTTTAATCCATGATAACGTCAATGAATTCAAAGCTGTCACAGTCAAAAAGACCCTTAGCCGATATTCTTAAGGATGGAATCACCAAAAGCGCCATGAACGCCATCGTCATGAATGGTGCGTCAAGCTCACATCCCAGGGCGTCAGCCATTTTCTGAAGGATTCTAAGTTTTTTTGCAACTTCAAATGCATCCTTATTGCTCATAAGCCCCGCAATCGGAAGGGCAAGAGAGTCTCTGAAGTCTTCGCTTACAACGGAAATACCACCATTGTTTTCAATCACCATATTAACCGCATCGGCCATCATTTTTGAGTCATATCCGACAACGATTATGTTATGTGAATCGTGGGATATTGATGAAGCCATTGCACCGTTCTTAAGGCTGAATCCTTTAATGAATGCGTTGGCTATGTTATTTCCGCCGTAGCGTTCAACGACAGCAATTTTTAATATGTCCTCGTAAATGTCCGGCTGAACCTTGCCGTTTTTGCAAAGTAATTTGGCGGTTGTCTTTTTGGTTAGCAAATCGCCGTTGTAGCATTTGATGACATTTACTTCGCATTCATCACCGTCGTATAAAACATCAAAGTCTTCAGGCTTTTTGAGAGAGGCCTTAATCGTATTTTCAGTTTCCACTTCCGGAGCATCAAACAAAACGTTTTCCCCATCGAATACGCATTCACCTGAGATATAGGTCTTAAGTATATTAAAATCAAGCAGATTATCAACTATTACGAAGTCTGCCTTTGCTCCGGTTACGATAGCTCCAGCATCAAGATTATAATGTGCAGCAGGATTGATGGTAACCATTTCAATGGCCTTTATGATATCAACACCTAAATTCCATGCCTTTTTAATGGATTTGTTTAAATGACCGTTGACTAAATCCCTAGGATTCTTGTCGTCACTTACGATGAAATCGAATATCGGAGAGTTGATTCTTCGCTCAAGAACTTCAGTAGGTATGATTCCAAAGCTTTCCTGATTTTTCCAGTAGTTCAGCCTTTCATTAAAATCAAAAAGTACTTCCATATTCTTAGCAGATGAACCGTCACGTACCATAATTTTCATGCCTTTCTGCTTTTTCTCAATAGCTTCCGAAAAGTTACTGCATTCGTGATCGGTTACTATATACTGTTCAAGGTATTTATCCAATTCCTTGCCTGAAAGCAGGGGGGCATGACCGTCAATGGGCTTGTCATACTTCTTTGCCAGTTTCAGTTTTCTTAAGACTTCCTCATCGCCGTTAATGACACCGGGGAAATTCATCATTTCTCCCAAAGCGACCATTTCCTCCTTTTGAAGCAGGAATTCGATGTCGTCTGAGTCAATAGTGGCACCGGATGTTTCAAAGGCCGTTGCCGGAACACATGAAGGTGCTGAGAAATAGAAATTGAAAGGAACATGGCTTGCGTTTTCAATCATGAATTCAATGCCTTCGATTCCACAGACATTGGCTATTTCATGAGGATCGCAGACGACCGAAGTGGTACCGTGCCTTACGGCAACCTTGGCAAACTGAGCAGGCGTGAGCATGCTGCTTTCAATGTGAATGTGAGAATCTATGAATCCCGGAAGAAGCAGACCTTCCACATCAACCTTAAAATCCTCATCAGGAACAATCGGAACGATTTCCGAAAATATCCCATTGTCGATGGTGATTCTTGCCGGATAGACAGAATCCGTCATGACATCGAGGATATAAGCTGTAAACGTCATTTTCTAATCCTCGCATAAAGCATGGTAAAGAAGAGGTAAAAATGATCCTATGTCGGTAACGATGCCAATTACCTGTGCACTTCCCCTATCTGAGAGCTTTGTAACGGTGGACGGGTTGATGTCAACACAAATAGTTTTAACTCTTGATGGGAGCATGTTTCCGGTAGCTATTGAGTGAAGCATGGTTGCAATCATTATGACCATGTCCATTTCCTGTGCGTATTTCCTCATTTCCTTTTGGGACTCGACAACGTCTGTAATGACGTCAGGCAAAGGTCCGTCATCACGGATTGAGCCCGCAAGGACAAATGGAACATCGTTTTTGATACATTCATACATTATTCCGCCCGTTAACGTTCCGTCTGCAACGGCTTCTCTGATTGAGCCTGAACGGTTGATTTTATTGATTGTTCTCATGTGGTGGGTATGACCATGAGCAACGATTTTTCCGGTCTCCACTTCAATACCTAGGGATGTTCCGAAGATATTGGACTCCATATCGTGAGTTGCAAGGGCATTACCTGCCATAATGACATCAATGTAGCCTTCACGAACCAGTGCGGCCAGGTATTTTCCTGAACCTGTGTGAACGATTGC
This sequence comes from Methanobrevibacter millerae, assembly GCF_900103415.1. Classification (NCBI taxonomy): domain Archaea; kingdom Methanobacteriati; phylum Methanobacteriota; class Methanobacteria; order Methanobacteriales; family Methanobacteriaceae; genus Methanobrevibacter; species Methanobrevibacter millerae. The sequence goes on along the minus strand of NZ_FMXB01000001.1, from coordinate 58,434 downwards.
AGGTCCTCCGACGATTCCGATTTTTCCGCCTTTTGCCTTGATTTCCTTCATCTCTTCGGCAATACCGTTTATGATATTCATTAATGGCTTTTCGGAAGATACGTCACTGTTCATAAATTCGAATACCTGCTGTTCGTCCCTGGATCTGTTTGGAGGCGTAACTTTAACTCCGTCAAGGCCTACAACGATTTTATCTCCGGCCTTAATGTCAGCTATTGGCTTTACGCGAGCGCTTTTGTTTTCCTCATCAACAACGACCAGACAGTCCATTTCAATGTCTTCAACAGGAATCCAATCCCCATCGTAATAAATATGAGTAACGTGATTGGATGATGAATAAAAACCTTCAGGAGCAACTTTATCCTTTTCTGATGCAACAAGATTGACCTCCTTGATTTCATCGATTGATGCGCCGAGAACAGACAATTCATCTAATATGGAATCTAATAATTCGGGAGATTCTGCTGAAACTTCAATCTTCGCATGACTGGTATCTGACTTTTTTCGTCCAACCTCGATTTCCAATATATTAAATTCTCCTCCCTTGTCCATAATTATGCCCATTGTCTTGGTTAAAATCAATGAGTCGATAATATGTCCAGAAAGGTCAATATTTCTCTTTTCCATAATAATTTGCTCCATTTGTTAATATTATAATTATGGTTAACGGTGATATTTAATGATATTGTTTGAAAAATAACTTCAATAAGCACAAAATATTATTATGCTATTAATATGCTAATAGCATATACATATCAATAATATAACTAAAAGACAAAAATTATTATATGGAAAAGAAAGATGATATGCGAATAATATCCTTGCTAGTACGTTCCAAAAGGAGAATAGAAGTGTTGAAATCACTCGAATTTGAAGACAAAATACCATCCAAAATAAGCAAGGAAATTGGAGATAACAGCAATCATGTTTCAAAATACCTTAAAACCCTTAAAGACGCTAAACTGGTTGAATGCCTCAACGAAGAGGACAAAAGATACAGGATTTATCGTATCACCGAAAAAGGAAGCTATTACCTAAATATTGTAAAGCAATACGAATAATTTAAATCAAAGATAAAAAGTCATAAATTACTTTTGCTGCAGTTACGGCAGTGTTTTCGCCCAGCTTATCCGTTGCAGTCTCAACAACGTCCAGACCGACAACTTCCTTAAATGCCAAAGCCTTGATTACATCCTCGACTTCGGAAGTGAACAGTCCTCCGGGAGCAGGGTTTCCAACGGCAGGAGCGATTGCAGGGTCGAAAACGTCCATATCCACTGATAGATAAATCGGCGTTTCAACAGTTGCCAGATAATACTCAACTGCGTCCATGTGACGATGAACGTCCTTGTTTTTAAAGGTCTGAATGTTATAGGTTGACTTGACGAATTCCTCTTCTTCCCAGGAAGATGACCTAATTCCGACCTGAACCAGATCAACACCCAATTCATGAACCCTTCTCATTACGGTTGCGTGTGAGTATTTCTCGCCGATAAAGTCAAATGCCAAGTCACGGTGAGCGTCAAGGTGAACTACAGTCAGTTTCTCATACTTTTCGGTTAACGCCTTGATGACACCGATTGAAGCTGAGTGCTCTCCCCCAATTGTAATCGGCTTTACGCCCAAATCAAGGATTTCCCTTACGGTATCCTCAACAATCCTGCAGGTTGCTTCACAGTTTCCCGGAACGACATTAACGTCACCGAAATCATAAAATGTAGTGTCAAGATCGCTTTTAAAATTGGTATTGTACTTTTCAAAGCCGTAAGAGGCTTCACGAACAACCACCGGACCCAGACGTGATCCTGAATGATATGATGTTGTGCTGTCAAAGGGCACTCCGATTATGCCATATGAATCCTTTTTAATGTTATCAAAATCAGTATCTGCGGAAAATGCGAATTTCCACGGTTCATAAGTATTCAATAGCATAAGGTCTCAGTATAAAAAAAGTAAAAGGTAGAGAACTTATTTAGTTCTCATGATTTTCATATTTCCTAAAGCTACGATGTATTCGACTTCAATACCTTCGGTAATTTGGTCTTTCAATTCATCAGGCATTGGCAAGTCTAAGGTTTCGTAACTTTCCATGTCCATTAACTGTACGTTAGGACCTTGGATAGATAAGACTTGACCTACTCTTTTATCGATGATAGGAATGTCTACTTTGGTATCTACAGGTTTAACGATACTTCTTTTTTGGTTATCAAAAATACCTACTGCTTCTAATCTTGCTTTAGCAGCCCCGTGTTTACCTGGGGATGAGGTAGTTAAACTAGTGATTTTAGATGCTTCTCCACCCAATACGATATATTTTCCGACTTTTAATGTTTTAATCTCTACTACTTTAGTTGACATTAATTTTCCTCCATAAATTCCAAATTTATAATCTACAATAAGAATTATTTTAGATTAATTATAATTTTATTTACTATTTTATTTAAAGTATTCGTTTTCAAGCAATTAAAATGAATGATATTGCCAAAAGGATTGTCATTATAAAAACCCAGATTATGACAAATACCTTCTTCATATCGCTTTCGCCTTTCGTAATGTAGGATTCCCCTTTTTTGTCCGATGAGATTTTCCTGTTGTTTTTATAGGTATCGTCATTTCGCAGATAATTGTAGAAAAGCCTTGAAAGCAATACAAAAGCTATTATCAAAATGCCTGAAAAGGCAATATGAAATTGTGAGCCGAATAAGGTCACCACTGACGACAACAAAAGCATCAGCATTAAAAAGAAACATCCCGTGATTACCAATGATAAAAATTTATTTAAAATCATATTCATATATTAGTTAAAAACAACATAATAAAACTTAGTGATAAAATGAAAATAGCTATTGTAAGTGGAAAGGATGAAGGACCTACAAAACTTAATGCATTTGACAACGCCCTAAGCGATGCCGGAATAGGTGACGTTAATTTGATAAGAGTTTCAAGCATGCTTGGGCCGAATACTGAAATACATGAACTGCCTTGCCTAAAACCGGGCTCAATGGTCAATTGCGTACTTTCAGACATAACATCAGACAATCCCGGCGATGAAATAACAGCAACGGTTGCAGTAGCTATCGGAGAGGAATTGGGCTGTGCTGTCGAAACACAGGGAATTAACAGGCCGCCTGAGGAATTGAGAGAAGAAGCGGAATTCATGGTTAAGTATATGATGGAAAAGCGTGAAGTTAAAATCAAGGAACTGATAGTAAAAGAAGCTACAACTACAGTTAATGACATTGCAAGCGTTGTAGCATCAGTCGTTTATTTAGAAGAGTGAAAATATGGATGCTAAAGACAAAAAAATAGCTACGGACTTAGCTTATGAGATAATTAAAGAAGTGAGTAGGGCAATCAGGCCATACGTTGGAAAGCCGGAATCAGGCGAAAAGGTTAAAATCGGGGCTGACGGAACGCCAACATCACTTATTGACATTATAGCTGAAGATAAACTAGTTAACATATTAAAGAATGCACCAGTCATGTCTTACATTATCAGTGAAGAGGTTGGCGAGCTTAAACTTGGAAAAGGAACCAAAAGAAGCATTAACTTAACCGAAGAGTTAAGACGTGACGACATTGAAGATGAGGAAAGGCCGAAGTTCATATTTCTGGTTGATCCGATTGACGGAACCAGCAATGCGATTAAAGAGATTCCCGCCTACGGAATTTCAATTGCTGTAGCAGACGTTCCCGAAGGAAGAATCGCAACTTTAGATGATGTTCAATTAGGATTTATCAGCAATTTCGGTAACGGTAATTTCTTTGAAGCCGAAAAGGGAAAAGGATGCTGGCTCAATAACGAAAGGGTTCAGCCAAGTGACGTCGTTAATTTCAGCAAAATGACCCTTGGAGGATTTACAAAAAGCGGAACATTATCAGCTTCCAAACTTGTCGACAGCGCAAGAAGGATGAGGGTTTTGGGTTCCGTTGTACTGGAGCTTTCCTATGTTGCAAGCGGAAGATACGACGCATTTCTGGACTTGAGGGGAAGCCGCATTATCGACATTGCAGCTTCAAAGCTCATCGTTGAAGAGGCAGGAGCCATCATAACATCCAAGCACGGCGAAAAGCTCAACAATAAATTAAGCATCCATGAAAAGGCAATCGTCGTTGCGGCAAACAATGAAATCATGCACAAGCAAATCATCGATATTTTAAATGACAATCAGACTGACGTCATCGGTAAAGTCGGAATCGCAAGCCGTATCGATCAGGACAAGCCTATCTTATTTGCTGCAAAGCTTGTTGACTTTTTCCTAACCAATGGAATTGAAGTTGAAGTCGAAAAGAGGCTTGTTACCAAGATTGAAGAGCTGAGGGACAATCCTAAACTTGAAAAAATCATTAAAAAGACTGTTGAGGAATCCCCCGAACTCAAGGAGCATCTTGAAAACCTTAATCTGAACATTGACTTTAAAAAGCTTGCAAAGGACGTTAATGAATTCAGATGCGACATGGCAGTCGTTTTAGGCGGTGACGGAACTCTCTTAAGGGCACAGGCAAAGCTTAAGGAAGAAACCCCTCTCTTTGGAATCAACATGGGAACGGTAGGATTTTTAACTGACATTGAAGTATCTGAAACCTTCGATGCCCTTAATGCGGTTTTAAGGGGAGAGTACTACAAGGAAAAAAGAACCAAACTTGCCGTTTCACACGAAAACCATAACTTTACCGCAATGAACGAAGTTGTCATCATGACCAACAAGCCTGCAAAAATGCTTCATTTCGAGATTCAGGTTGACGGCGAAACCATTGAAGAGGTAAGGGCTGACGGACTGATTATTTCAACTCCAAGCGGATCTACAGCATACGCCATGTCTGCGGGAGGCCCTATAGTTGACCCTAAGCTCGAAGGATTCATTATCATTCCAATCTGTCCGTATAAGCTTGGCGCAAGACCGTTTATCGTATCCGACAACAGTGAAATAACCGTAAAGCTGCTCAAGAAAGGTAAAAGTGCAGTGTTCGTTATGGACGGCCAGATTAATGAAGAGGCCGATTATCTTGAGGAAATCAAGTTCAAAAAGGCCTACAAGGACGTTTACTTCATCAGGACAAGCAGCAAATACTTCTATGAAAAGGTTAAGGACAAGCTGGGTGAAGGCGGCATCAACAAAAAGCCGGGATGCTTATAATGGATATTTTAGTAATTGATTTGACTCACGGCGGAGTAAAGATTGCCGTAAGCCTTGCAAAGAAAGGCGAAAAGGTATTCTGTTATGACATCTACAATACCCTAAAAGACATTGACAGGAGAATGCTTGATGTCTATGATGTCAAATTAATTCAATTGGAAGATTTGGCTGATTTTAAAGGGAATTTGAAGGTTATTTATCCAATACATTTGCCGTTAACTGAAAAAGAAATCGAATCCTATAATCCCGACATTAACTACACTTTCATTACCCATCATGAAGCTATAGCCGAAATTTTAAAGGATTGGGGCAAAGACATAAAAAAGATTGAAGTTACCGGAGTCAAGGGAAAGACCAGCTGCGTATTCATGCTTAAGGACATATTAATTGATGATAATCCTCTGGTGCTGTCCAGCCTTGGCGCTCTGATTTATGACGATGAAAAGGAAATCGTTTTGAAAAAGAACATATCAATAACACCCGCAAACATCAAGGAAAGCGTGGATTTGGCATATAAGCTTGCAAATCCCATCTGCGGCGGCGAAGTGAAAGAGAGAATCTATGACTGCGCCATTTTTGAAAGTTCCCTTGGAGTTTCAGGCCTTGGAGACGTAGGGCTTTTGACAAATATCGTTGAGGACTATCAAATTGCCGGTAAAAAATCATCTGCAAGCGCCGCTAAAGCACAGGTATTCAGATGTCCGGTAGTATGCATCGAAAAGGAATCATTGGATAAATACTATTCAGACATTGATCATGACAAAATCAATTCGTTCAGTCTGGACGATAAATCCGCAAATATTTATGTAACTGACGTTAACTACTCACTTGATGAAACTTTAATCGATATCAAATATAATAATGTTAATACAATTAATGATGAATTAATAAGCGGAAACATTACCGTAAAGACCTTTGCGCCGGGCTCACACCACGTTTTAAATGTTTTGGGAGTTGTCGGTACCACATTATCCATTAACGTTAATGAAGATAAAATAATTAACGGACTTCGAAATTATAGAGGAATTCCCGGAAGGACAAACAAAAGCGTCGTTAACGGAATTACAATAATTGAGGAAATCAACCCCGGCATTAATACAAAGGCGATTGAAGCTTCCATCAGCATGCTTAATGACGATTCGACGTATCTGATTTCCATCGGCGGAGACTATGGAATTACCTGTGAGGAAATCGATGAGGCAAGCGTTGCCAAATTAATAGAAAAACTTGACAAAGAGATTGTCCTGTGTGGAGAGGTCGGAAAAAACATCCGAAATAAAATAAATAAAGACATCGAATTCATTGAAGATTACCGCAAGGTTTACGGCATTGCGGGCGAAAGAAAAATGAATCTGCTTTTCATATACCGTTCGGATTACAGAAAATTAAATAAAAGATGAAAATGAGTAACGAAAACAACAACAATGTAAGCTTATTTTTACTTAAAATTGAAACATTTAATTATAATTAAATATAGATAATACAATGTAAATTTTTAATAAGTTATAAGTTAAAACTTATATGCATAAAAGAAAGTTTTTTATATAAACTTATTGAAAAGATTGGAGACGATAATTTTGATAGTTGGAACAAGAGGCAGTCAATTAGCACTCGCACAAACCAAGCAAGTTTGTCAGGACTTATCAGCAATAACTGGTAAACCTATTGACCTGGAAATCATTAAAACCAAAGGAGACAAAATCACTACCTCCCAATTATACAATATGGATTCAAAAGGACTTTTTACCAAGGAACTGGACATTGCCCTTTTGGATGAGGAAGTTGATTTCACCGTCCACAGTTTTAAGGATTTGCCTACCGAATTGGATGAAGATTTGGAAATTGTAGCCGTTCCAAAACGTGAATCACCACGTGAAGTATTAATATCTGAAAAAACCTGGGATGAACTGGAGCCAGGCTCAAAGCTCGGAACCAGCAGTCTCAGACGTGAAGCCTTCTGCAATCATTACGACAAGGGCTTTGAACTTAAACCTATCAGAGGCAATATTGAAACCAGAATCAATAAGGTCTTTGAAAGCGATTTGGATGCAACCATAATGGCCGAAGCAGGACTGAAAAGATTGGGATTAACCGAACACATCAAAACCGTTTTTCCCGTTGACTACATCACTCCGCCGGCCGGACAGGGTGCCCTTGCAATAATTACAAGAAAAGATTCAGATAAGAAAAAAATAATATCAAAATTAAATGATTATACGTCAATGCAAGAAGTTTTTGCAGAAAAGAAAGTCTTGGAGGAATTGGGCGTTGGATGCCAATGGCCAATCGGTTCCATAGCACAAATGAAAGAGAAAAAATTTAATATTTACTCAATATTACTAACAAGAGACGGAGAAATCCTTAAAGAGCAAAATGAAACTGGATCAATTAAGGATGCAGTTGAATTAGGTCAAAAGATTGGGAAAGTATTCGGGGACTATGTTTAATTGGAGGAATCAAAATTGAAAGCTATTAATGTAGGAGTTATCGGAGTAGGAGCAATGGGTGAAAACCATGTTCGTGTATACCACAAAATGGAAGAAGCCAATTTAATGGCCGTTTCTGACGTAAGTGAGCGGGCACTTAAAAAGATTGAGCGAAAATACGGTGCCAAGGGATATACCGATTACAATGAACTGCTTGAAAATCCGGAAATCGAAGCGGTCAGCGTTTGCGTTCCAACTACTTTCCACCACTCTGTTGTAATGGAAGCTATTAAAAACAAGAAGCACGTTCTGGTTGAAAAGCCAATAGCATTTACATTAAACGAAGCTGAGGAAATGATTGCTGCTGCAAAGGAAGCTGGAGTAATTCTTGCAACAGGACATGTCGAAAGATTTAATCCTGCTGTTCAAAAGGCGAAAGAACTCATAGACGACGGAGTTATTGGAGATATTGTATCCGCATTTGCAAAAAGGGTAGGTCCGCTCCCACCTAGAATTAAGGACGTTGGAGTGGCAATAGATTTGGCAATCCACGATTTGGATATAATGAATTACCTCTTTGAAGCAGATATCACACAGGTTTACGGTACAATGAACAGTATACTGGATGACTGTGATTTTGAAGACCATGCGGAAATTATGGTGAGTTTCGACAACGAATCAACCGGTATCATTGAGGTAAACTGGCTGACCCCATACAAAAGAAGAGAACTTGAACTTACCGGAACGGACGGAATCATCTCCGTTGACTACATTAAGCAAAGTATTGACGTTTATGGTAAATTCGCCCAAGATATTGAAATCATACACGAAGAGCCTCTCAAAGAGGAATTGAAATCATTCTTAAATGCTGTTGTTAATGATAAAGAACCGGAAATCACTGGTGAAGACGGCCTCAAGGCCCTTAAAATGGTAATAGCAGCAAACAGATCATCAAAAGAACATAGACCAATTAGTTTGGATGAACTTGAGGAATAGGGATATTTATGAAAAGTAAATTAATTCAAAAAGCTCAAGAGCTTAGGCAACACGGATTCACAACCGGAGAAATAGCTGATGAACTTAATGTCAGTATGGACACCGTAAGATGGCTGACCCTTCAGAAAGCAGAAGAAGAAAAGCCTGATGCACCGGTGGACTTTGCAATCAACTGGAACAGCATAGGAGGAAATTCAACCCGTTTAAGCTACGTTTCAGGAGCATTAAGTGACATGGCTCTTTCACATGGCGAAGCTGATGTTGTTTTAGGCATTGCTGTAAGTGGAGTACCATTTGCAACCGTAATGGCTGACTTTTTAGAGGACATGAGTGGAGTGGACACTTCCTTAGCAATTTTCCACCCTCACAAGCACAGAAAGGATCAGGATACTGATGACGAAGGTACAATAAGTACTAATTTCGGAAACGTTAAAGGCAAAAAGGTCATTATTGTTGATGACGTCATTACAAGTGGAAAAACCGTTCGTGAAGTCATTCACACAGTTAAAGACCAGGGTGGAGAACCTACATGCGTTACCGTTCTAATCGACAAGGCAGGCCTTTCAGAAATTGAAGACGTACCTATCGAATCTTTAATCAAAGTAAGTAGATTATAATCATCTACTTCATTCTTATTTTTCTATCCTTACCAGCATCAATGATTTAAAATGGATATCTATTTACTGCAATACGCATCGGCAATACTAATAACGGCCGTAATTGTTTTACTGATTTTCAACAAGCTGAAATTGCCTACGATGATAGGCCTGTTCATCACGGGAATCGTTATAGGTCATGCAATCAATGACACCAGCATCATTTCAACACTTTCAGAGCTTGGAGTAGTCTTTTTGCTTTTTATCATAGGGCTTGAGTTTTCAATAGAGAAATTCTCGGCAATCAAGCGATATGCCCTTATAGGTGGTGCACTTCAGGTATTTCTGACGACGATTGCCATTACTCTTTTAGGTCTCTTTTTGGGCCTTAATTTAAGAAGCGCAATATTTTTCGGATTTCTGGTGGCATTTTCAAGTACAGCTATAGTAATGAAGATAATGCAGCAGAAGCACATGACCCACTCAATTCAGGGAAGGGTTACATTGGGTATTCTGATATTCCAGGATATCGCAGTAATCGGCGTTATTCTCCTGACTCCCATACTTGGAGGGGAAACGATTGAACTACACCTGATTCCGACGGTAATCCTTAAGTTCGTAGGGCTTGGAATACTGATTTTAATCGGAGCCAAATGGTTCATACCTCTGGCGTTAAGGGATGCCGCTAAAACCAAAAACAGGGATCTGTTCATGCTTTTGACCCTGTTCATCTGTATGGGAACCACCTTTGCAACGAGCCTTATCGGAATCGGACCTGAACTCGGAGCGTTCATTGCGGGACTTTTAATTTCAAATACCGAGTATTCACACCAGACCTTAGGTTATATCCAGCCGTTTCAGGACGTATTTATGAGCCTCTTTTTCATAAGTATCGGGCTTATGGTAAACCTGCATCTCTTCTTATACAACATCACAAGCATCCTGATACTGACCGCTTTAATACTTCTGATTAACTTTGCAGTTACATTTTTCGTAGGAATGATTTTAAAGCTGCCGACAAAGGTATCCGTAACGATAGCAATTCTTTTAAGCCAGATTGGGGAATTTTCATTCGTCCTTGCAAGCGAAGGGATGAAATTCGGTTTGATGACAAAGCAGTTCTTTTCAATATTTCTGGGCGTGAGCATCCTTACGATGTCACTGACGCCGTTCCTGCAGAAGCTGACTCCAAAAATCATCAAGCAGTTCGGAAAAATCAGCTATTTCCAGGTTGACGAGGAGCTTAAAAGCATTCCAGAAGAGCTTGAAGAGGCTCGTCCCATCGAAGATCACGTTATCCTGGTCGGTATGGGAAGAATCGGAAAGCAGATGACAAGAGCGTGCAGGCAGTTCAATGTCCCGATACTTGCCGTTGACCAGAATCCTGTTGTTGTCGAGCAGCAGCAGGCCCTGGGCGTTCCAATCATTTATGGAAATGCGTCAAACGAAAGCGTTTTAAAGGAGCTTCGAATTACAAGCGCCCAGTGCATAGTTATTTCAGCTTCAACCTACGAGGGCACCCTAAAGACCATAGATACCGCAAGAAGGCTCAATCCCGACATCCACATCATAGTGAGAACCAAATACCTTAAAAACATCGAGGAAGTAATTGAAGCCGGAGCCGACGAGGTCATTCCCAAAGAGTTTGAAACAAGTATTTTAATGTTTACTAGGATTATGGACTACTACAACAAGGACATGGATGAAATAGCCGAGGCAGTTAATGACCTGAGATCAGACAACTATAACGCTTTTCGTAGCGTTTCATCCGAGGACGTTTCAGCCTATTTAAGCAATTCATTTACAGACATCGAACTGGACTCCCTCAGGGTTTACAATGATGCCCACATCAGCGATTTTCCATTTGAAAAATACGAATTGACCATTACAAGCGTTATCCGCGAGAACAACACCATTACAAATATCAGTGACAATTTTCAGTTCCTGGAAGACGACATCATTCTCTTTACTGGACAAAGAGACGATATCAACAAGTTCTTTGAAGCCATCTGAACCGCCAATAGAAAACCTTAATACATCATAAACACAAGATTATAATAAGGAAGTGTTGTGATGAGACATAAAAACAAGTACATAACATTAGTTGGATTCAAAAATCTATCAGGACCTCAGGTGTTCGATATCGGCACCATAATAAAACTAGCAAAAGAACCTAAAAACAAATACGATACAGAAGCAATCTACATTGAAGTCAGACACGTTGGAAAAGCAGCATATGTTGCAAACAGCGTATACACCGTTGTTAAAGGAACGATGAGTGGAGGAAGACTCTATGACAAATTTGATGAAGAAACTTTCGCGGAAATCAGGTTCATGAAAGACGACGTGATAATTGCCAAACTTCTAAGCGACAATAAGATAAATCAACTTAAAAAGGATCCGGAAAGCGACATATTTTATTTAATGGGTGAGTAGATGGCAAAGGCAAAGAAAAATGAAGGGGATTGCGAATACAAAACGCAGTTCACGGTTGAAAAGAAGAATATTGAAATGGAACTTTTGGAGCCCCAAATCCATGAAAACATTGCAGTCATTCCAATTAAGACAAAGGCATCCAAACTGGATATCCTCACCGTCAAAAAGGGATTTGAGCTTGGACTCATAAGCATTGATGAATGCGAAAAGAGTACCGTCGGCCAGATTGTCGTAACGAACAATTCCATCAGTCCCCTGATACTTGTTGACGGCGATGAGATTATAGGAGCCAAGCAGAACAGGATTGTAAACAATACCACATTGGTTGGTCCTAAATCAAGCATCAACCTGTCCGTAAGCTGCGTTGAGCAGGGAAGATGGGCATACACGGACAGCTTCAAGGTATCCGCAAATATCGCAACTTCAAAAACAAGAAGCGTCAAGGCAAAAGCCCTTTACAGCAATATGAACGCCCAAAGCGAAGTGTGGGACTCAATAAGTAGTCTGGAAGAGAGAAACTCATTTCACTCAAGCACCCAAGCAATGAGCGAAAGCTACGACAGGCTTAAGGCAAAGCATGATAAGTACGTCAAAAAATTCGAAAGAATAAAGGGGCAAAGCGGAGCAATGGTTTTTGTAAACGGTGAGTTTGAAGGCATGGACGTTTTCATTAACCCACAAATTTATGGAGAATACCATGAAAAGATTCTGAAAAGTTACATTATCGACAAGGACGACTCCAATCAGGAAACTGTTAATAAATATGACCTTTCAATCAAAGCCCTTGAAATACTGGAAGCTATTGAAACGTCCGAAATCAAGGAAAACAAAACTCAAGGAATAGGAAGAAGCATCAGCTTTTCAAATGAAATAGGTACTGGTTCCGCATTAATTTATAAAGACAAAGTACTGCATATTCCATTCCTAAAACATCCGGAAATAATGGAAAAGAATTGAAAAAATAAGTATTAATTCATAAATAAAAAAAAATGGGGAAAAAATATTATAACGAAACTTTTACAGCTCAAAATTAAAACTTACTGTTGTAAATTTCATTCCACTATCCCTGATTTTTTTGGATTTTATTTCAACGTCCCCATATTTCTTTAGGAAAGAATTGATTTCACTAGAAATGGGGCCATATTTTTTTCTGTCATAAACCCTGTAATTTCCCATGAATTTAACTGAATCTGCTTTATTTAAGACATTAACTTTGTCCAACCTGAAGGATTCGTCATTTTCCTCTAAAACAGTGTTTATCTTGTCTACTATCTCTTTTTTGATTTTTTCTTTTTCCTCATTGCTAATCAGGATATCCTCTTCTTACAATTGCCTCAATGAAGCCTTTTTACATCCCCAAAATGTTTGGCATAAACTTAAGTTTATTTAAATATTTATTTTCATTATTTTTATAATTGACTAGAAGATTTATTATGGACTGTCAAATTCTCAGGTGATGAATAGAGATAATTCGCATATTAATTTATATAATCATTATAATAAAGAATTAAACAATGAATCTGGAATCCGTGAAAACATCATTCCTTGGAAATAAAAAATATCTATTAATTTACCTTATTTCAATAGCTGTTTTTACATTTTCAATGTTAGGAACCAAAAATTACCAGTACCGAGGATTTGAAGAGATATCCATACCTATATTAATCATTATCGGAATTATTTGTATAATATATTCATTTTATCGTGAAATGAATCCTGAAAAGGTAGCATTAATACTCATACTTGTTTTCGGGTTGATGATGGTGTTTTTGGCTCCGCCAATGACTCATCCGGATGAAGTGAATCACTATACAAGAGCCGAAGCGCTCTCGGAAGGTGAATTCTTTCCCCAAAGCGATCAGGGCTTTTATGAAAACGATTATTTTTTAAGGCTGAATGAAGCCAAAAGGGGACTGACAATCTTTGACAATCACCACGTTACCGATCCCATCACTAGTCACAAAAGCTACATTAATGCGAATACAAGCCCATTTTATTCATATATCGCATCAGCGCTCGGAATACTTCTTGCAAAATGCCTGAATTTAACGAGTGTTTTCGCTATGTTTTTTGCAAGGCTTGCCAATTTGCTGGTTTTTGCGGGAGGCGCCTACTGGGCAATCAAAAAATCGCCTGCGTTTAAAATAGGGCTGACGGTTCTTGCAACGATGCCATTAACGATATCCCAGGCCTCTTCGGTAAGCTATGATGCATTCATATTAACGCTTACGATGATTATCCTATGCTGTTTCATTAAAATGTATAAGGATAACGTTGAAAACAAGTATCTGGCAATATTTTTCATTTCAATCCTATTGATAAGCCTTATCAAGCCACCATACGTGCTTTTTGCGTTATTAATGCTGGTGATACCAAAAGAGAATTACTCAAAAAACAGGAAATATTCCATAATCGGCATTGTCCTGGTCTTTATTGCCACATTATTTTCCTTCGGCGACTTTATAACTCCACTGCTGGGCTCAAATGTCCAAACAGCAGTTGAGACAAGCAACGTTTCATCTTCAGGCCAGATTTCCTACCTGATTAACAACCCTATGGTCATAATCCATGTAATCAAGGAGTCAATTGCCCTTTCGCCGAGCATTTTCATATTCGACCTGAACATTTTCCATTATGCGGATTTCAAGGGTCTGAAATTCTTTAACATATGCTATTTCATATTCTTTTTAGCCTATTCCATTTTCTACAGGTTCGACATTAATTTCTCTAAAATCAATCGTGCGATACTTTCGGCGATATTTATACTGATTTTCTTTGGAATTTACTTCATTTTATACATCATATGGACTCCAATCGGTTCATATACAATATTGGGAGTTCAGGCAAGATATTTCATTCCGATAACAGCTTTATTACCAATGATAATCAATTATAGTAAAAAATCAATGGCTGAGTACAAATACCTGATAACCTTTGTAATTCTCTTTTTAAGCGGTTTGATTCTCTTGACAATAACCCATTACTATTAATTTTAGAAAAAACTGTTAATTTGAGTAAAAATATAGAAAAAAAGATAAAAATTTAGAAAAGTAGAAAATCTACAAATCCAAATCAAAATTTCGCACACGAATAATTAAAAAAAACATTGGATTTTTTTAATTTTCAATTAATTATTTTGTAATGGATAGTATTTAAATATATAGTAAAGCAATTTTTAATCGAAATTTAAAATGGATGAAAAAATACTTGAATAGCCAAAAAAGCCCGGTTATTTCTCAAATTCAAAAAATCAAAATGAAATTCCAGTATTTTATAATTTTGGCGGAACGTGAAAAAATAGAATATCCTCAAAAATATTATGGCAAAAAAACTATCATTTATATTGAATTTAAGGAAGATAAAACGATATGTAAAGCAAATCATTAGTTGAATGCACGAAGCTATGATTAGAATACAATGATTTGTTGTTGTAGTTGCACTGAATTGATTAGGGCATATACACTAATCAATATGGATTAAAAAAAAAGAAAAGGATAAGAGGGGAATTTACCTCTTATGGTTCAATAATTATTTTATTTGAAATGCTTGCGCCGTTATAAGTTGAAGTAATGATATATTCATCAACAGCTGCGCCCAATTTAATATTCAAGGATGCATATCCATCAACATCAGTTATTCTATTATAGAATACACCGTGAATATTAAACGTTATTTGCTGACCTGCATAAGGATAGCCGTGTCCGTCAATCAATAATGCCCTGAACTGATCGGAAGTTCCGTATTTTTTAATCAAGTCATTTGCATAGAGAACCGGTTTAACCACAATATTATTTGATACCATGCATCCATTATACTCTGCTGTAATTACATAATCGCCAGGCTGCAGATTGATATTCATTTTGACATAGCCGTTTTCATCTGTAGATCTAGTGTAAAATACCCCATTAATATTAAATCTAACGGATTCGGCTGCACCGACAGGCTTTCCATCATCACCTATTATCCTTACAACATACTGTGAATCATTTCTATAATATTTTACCAGATCATTGTTTTCAACGATTCTGGATAAGACAGTGATGTTGTTTGAAGACATTTCACCAGTTACCGGGTTGATTGCGGTTATAATGTATTCTCCCTGATTTAGGTTAATATTCAATCTTGCCAATCCGTTATTACCATAGATATAACGGGTGTAGAAAACACCGTTGATGTTGAAGTTAACTTCAGCGCCGTTAGCCAGATAGTTTCCATTGCTGTCATGGAATGTCGCATAATATTGGGTATCATTTCTGAACATTTTGACTATATCTGTACCGTTGACAGTTGTTTTAACAGTTACTGTAGTATTTACAGAAATTACTTCTTTTTCAGCGTATTTTACTAAAACGTCATATTCACCACTGCCCAGATTTAAAGCCAATGAAGCAACACCATTTTCATCAGTAACTCTTGAATATGTCATACCATTGATACTGATGATTATGGTCTTATCTGGAATGCCTTGTCCGTCTTTATCTAGCAGGTAAACATAGAGTCTTTCAGATCCCCCATAGTATTTAACAACACTTGGAGCGGTTAGCCTAATGTATGTGGATACTGAAATGTTAATTGAATCAGCGTATTCGCCATACTTATTATCTCCCGGATAATAGACATTTGCGGCATAGGTGCCATCGTCCAATACAGAAACATCTATTATGACATCTCCAACAACAATTTCTCCTGAAAATGTGAAGTTTGCAATCTCAACACTCACATTGCCTGTAGCATCTTCAGGCAATGCAATTGAAATTGTGTTATTTTCAAAAGTTAATTCAACAGGATAATCATCAAATTTAGATACTGTGAAGTTTGTAGCTGCATTGGATGGATTATACTTGTCATTACCATTATAAATAGCTACAACACTATAATTTCCAGCAGTTAAATTATCTTTAGCTATTACCATTGATAGAATACCGTTCAATCCGAATACTGTACTTTCATTGATTAAAATTACTTGGGTGTCATTGTTTACTGTGAGCGTGACATTTCCCGTTGCATCGCCAGGCAACTTGATGACGACGTAGCTGGTTTCATTAACTTTAATGTCCTCAGAATCGACGCTGATATTATAATCAACCTTGCTTACAGTGAATGTGGTGTAATTTGACGCGTAATTATAGTTCGTATCATTGACCAATTCAACTAAAACCGTGTAATTGCCTTCAGCCAAATTGTCCAGAGTTATAATAAAGTCCTCGACGGCATATGTTAATCCGTCAATCGTGTAAGTCAAATTTCCATCGATATTTAAATCGGACAATCCCACAACAATTATTTCACTTTCTGTTGGGTTGATGTCACTTGCATTCGAAAGAATCAATGTGATATTGACCTTATTAACTATGACGCTTGAGCAGGCACTGGCATTATAATGATTATCATCGACAAGGTTTGTTACTTCCAACGTGTAATTTCCAGCATTTAAATCGTTGATGATGATGTTAAAATCTTCAATAATAATATTTGCATCAACGACATCTCCATTTTCATCATAAATAGTTGCATTAATCGCCGTAGCATTTTCACAGATTGCAGTGATATTTAAAACATCACCATAGTTGATGTCTGCATTTTCCAGACCAATGGTTGAATTGGCCTTATCAACATAAACGCTTGAATTGACAGTAGCGGAATTATAGTTATCGCTGACAATTGTTGTTAACACTAAAGTGTAATTTCCTGAGTTTAAATCGTTTATAATGATATTAAATCCATCAATAGTGATATTTGCATCAACAGTATCATAATTTTCATCGTAAATAGTTGCATTAATCGCCGTAGCATTTTCACAGACGGCAGTCAAATCAATGACATTCCCGTAAACCATTGCAGAATCGTTTATGTAAACTGTGGAATTGGCCTTGTTAACGATAACACTTGAGGAAACTGTGACTGAAGCAAAATATCCTTCTACGATTGTAGTTGTGTTTAGGATATAATTGCCGGCATCCAAACCGGAAATAGTTATATTAAATCCGTCAATCATTATATCGGCTGGTACTTCACTGGCATTTTCATCGTAAAGTGTTGCATTAATTCCGATTGCATTGCTGCATACGGCTTCAAGATTAACTGTTTCATTATATGTTACGGCGATATTGTCAACATAAACCGTTGATTCAATTTTGATTTCAAGATTTGATGAGTTATCCGCAGGATTGTGATTATTGTCTACAAGAGTTGTTACATTGATAATGTAATGGCCTGATGGGAGATTGAAAATAACCAGTTTGAATTCTCCAACGATAATATTATTGGAATATTCCGTTCCGTTGTCATCATATAATTTAACCGTGACGCCGGTAGCGTTTTCACAAATTGCATCCAACAGAATTACCTGACCCACTATGCCTGAAAAGTCTTCAATGTATACGCTGGAATTCGTTTTGTTTACAGAAATGATTGAGACATTGCTTGAAGGGAAATGGTTATTGTCCGTGACTGTCGTTACATTTAAAGTGTAATTGCCAGCATCCAAGCCTGAAATAGTGATATTAAATCCGTCAATCATTATATCAGCTGACACATTATTGCCATCCTTATCATATACTTTTGCTGAAATTCCTGTAGCATTGATGCAATCGGCTTCGATTTCAATTACATCACCATAAATACTGTCAATATGCTCTTCCAGAATGATGGTGGAAGAGGTTCTTTTAACGTAAATCCTGGATGAATTGCTTGCAGGAATGAAATATCCTTCTACAATTGTCGTTACATTTAAAGTGTAATTGCCAGCACCCAAGCCTGAAATAGTGATATTAAATCCGTCAATCATTATATCGGCAGAGACTTCACTTCCGTTTTCATCATAAACAGTAGCCATGATACCCGTGGCATTATCACAAACAGCAATAGCCGTAATGGTCTCATTATAAATAGCATTAACGTCATTAACAGTTACTCCAGAATTTGCATAAATGTAGAGATTTGAGGAAATGCTTGCATTATTATAATTTCCATCGGTTAAAGTCGTTACATTTATAATGTAGTGACCTAGAAGAAGACCTGCTACGGTAATGTTAAATCCATCGATTTCCAAATCATAGTAAGTTGCATTCTCATCATAAATGACTGCAACAATTCCTGTTGCATTCTCACAAATGGCCGTTAAGTTAACTATTTCACCATACAAAGCACCATAATCATCAAGATAAACAGTTGAATTGGCTTTAATAATAGTGAATGCCTTTGTATCGTTTGAGGCGTTGAAATTACCATATTCATTGTTGATTATTGTGATATTATAATCGCCCGCATTTAGCTTGATTAACTCTGCGGTCAGATTCGCGATATCCATATTTTCGATAACAGTGCCGTTTTCATTTTCAATCATGAAAGTAACGCTGGTCTCATTAATTACGCTGTAATCAACATCTGGTGCGGTAGTGTTATAAACACCATTGGTCACATCATTAATAGTTACAGCCGTAGAAGCTCGATAAATAACAAATTCCCCACTAGTTGCATTGGAAGCGTTAATATTTTCGTTTTTGGCATTGAATATGCTGACAGTGTAATTACCACAGTCCAAAGCCAGCAAAGCAATTTCCAAATCGGACACGGAAGTAATGTTGGCAACCACAATGCCACTCACATTATTAATGTTAAATGATACAGATGTTTCATTAACAACAACGTAATCAATGACTGGTGTTGTAGTGTTGTAAACACCATCAGTCACATTATTAATGGTTACACTGGAAGAAGCCATATTAACTGTAATAGTTGATGAATTGCTTACAGGATTGAAGTTATCTTCATCAACGACCGTAGTTACATTTAATGTGTATGTACCGATATTCAATGTATTTTTAATTGTTATATTGAAGCCGTCATATTCAAGATAATCGTCAGTGATGTCATTTTCTTCCGCATCATAAAGTTTAGGAATGATGGATTTAGCACCGATGCAGTCTGCAATGATTTCGATAGTGGTTCCATAGTAAACTGAAAGGTCTTCAATAGCGACACTTGAATTTCCTAAAGCACTTGTAAATTCGATTGTATATTCAGCATTGAAATATCCTGCAGTGATGCTCCCCGTTCCAACCGTGTCTGCGTAAAATTTAACATCTTCACCAACTAATGATTGGTCTTTAGATAGGGTTTCATTAACTGAGGTCAAATCTAAATTAATCTGGGTCAGTTCCCCATAATCCTCATCGATTATACTGGTGGATGATTGGTTATATGCTCCCAAAACGAATTTCACATAGTGTATATCGCCAGTGTAAATTGCACTTTCATCTGCTGTTGCATTTAGGAATAACCAGGTATCCAGCGTAATGGGTGAGTTAATATGATAAGGCTTTTTATCGTAATTGCTTGCATTATTCCCAAACCAATTGTAGTTAGCAACAACATTTGGACTGGATGCGTAAATATCCACGGCATCATTATTCATAAATACTGAATTGACAATTCTGTCTCCGCTTGTTTGCGGATTATAATAATAGATGGTGTATCCAGTGTTGTTTACAAATATTGAGTTTGAGATTTCATTGTTATCACATTCCCTGATGAAAAAAATTGCACTGCCTCCAATACTTGCACGATTATTAATGCATGTGATATTAGTTAATATGCCGTCTTTTAGAGAAGAGAAATATATGGCTCCGCCAAAATATTTGGCCCGATTGTCTATGAAAGTGGTATTTATAATTGAATAGTTTCTTGGAGAACCACTATAATAATAAATCGCACCCCCTCCATAAGTTGCAGTGTTATTGATGAATGTTGAATTGATTATTCTTTCATTAGTTGAATCTGTTGTAGAATAGTAGGATATGGCTCCTCCTCCAGTAGTGGAACCTGAACTCTGATTATTAGCATTATTCATGAATAATACATTAACATAAGCCATATTGCTGAGTGTAGCACCGTTATATGATATGGCACCCCCATTTTTAGCGGAATTGCTTATGAATTCTGAGTCTGATATAGTGATGTCTGATGCGTTCATTTTATTACTGTATGCGATTGCACCCCCATATCTTGCAGTATTATTAACAAAGGAGACATTTTCAAAAGATCCATCGCTGACATCTATTTCTTCATCGAAAGCAATGGCTCCACCATCTGAACCCGCAATATTGCTTTTGAAAGTCGCATTAACAAATTCAAAGCCGTCAACATCACACTCGAAGAATATAGCTCCACCATATAATTCCGCATAATTACTCTCAAAAGTCACGTTTATAAATTTTATATCTTTAACTTTTCCATCAAAAGTTATTGCTCCCCCGTTTCCATTTGAATATGCATTTTTCAAGGTTACATTATCCAGATTGAAAGTTTCGCTTTGAATGATGAAAATTCCGCTTTGAGACAATGCATCAATAGCATTGCCATTACCCCGGATTGTCAGATTATTTTTATTGATTGTTATTGCCTCACAAGTGTCTATGCCTATAGTATATGTATAATTGCACATTAATTCAATTACGTCGTTTTCTGATGCCTGATCGACCAGATATTGCAATGATTCAAAGTCTCCCACAATAGGATTAAATTCGTCAGTGAATTCTATTGAAGTATAATAACTGTCTTCAACATGATAAATGACGTATTTGAATGAATTATCCTTAGATAAGCTTGAATAATTAAACAATACACTGGCGTTTTCATCAGTTGTGTAAGTTTCATTGAAAAGCAACTCATCATTGCCTGCATTATAGATTTCAAGAGTTATGTTCTGACCAGAATAGCCAAAAACCGGTTCTGCATCATCACTGTTAACGACACCATCACCATTCCAGTAAGTCACGTTGGATAATTTAATGTTTTCCAAACCTGATGCATAGATTGCATTCATAATGTTGTTTCCACCTTCCCATACGGCGGAAATCGTGTCATTGAAAATGTTAACCCTTGGAATTAAGCTAATGGAGGATGCCTGATTGTCCAAGAAAATGTCATTTGAAAGATTTAAACTATTAATACCCCCTGCATATAAAACACTGCCATAGTCGGCTTTATTGTTTGTAAAATTTAAGTTTATTAAATTAATATTATCTATTGAATTATCAAAACAGAGAGCTCCGCCGGTTTGTGCAGAATTGTTGATAAAAACGGAATTTATATAAGTTATATTGTTTGAAGTCGAATAATAATAGATTGCTCCACCGGAATATGCAGTATTATTTTCAAAAATCGTGTTTAAAATCTGTGAATTTTGACCTGAATAGTAAAATACAGCTCCGGCACAAGAAGCAGCATAATTATTAATAAATTTTGAATTATTTATAATATTATTTGTGGAACCTGATTCATAATAAATAGCAGAACCATTACTCGCATAAGCATTTATAAATGTGATTCCATCGATTAAAACATTGCTTGATGAAACATGCCAGATCCAGGAATTTTCTTCACCATCCATAATCACATCTTCATTTCCATAAGATATTATGGACAATTCCCTATCAATAGTTAAAGCAATATTATCACTTCCGAAATAAGTTCCAGAAGCAATGAAAATCGTGTCCCCTTCACTGGAAGCGGATATGGCCTCGGAAATA
This sequence comes from Methanobrevibacter millerae, assembly GCF_900103415.1. NCBI lineage: Archaea > Methanobacteriati > Methanobacteriota > Methanobacteria > Methanobacteriales > Methanobacteriaceae > Methanobrevibacter > Methanobrevibacter millerae. The sequence goes on along the minus strand of NZ_FMXB01000001.1, from coordinate 36,310 downwards.
GTTTTATATGGGCTGTCTTCACCACCAGTACCGGATTCGTTTACTGACCCATTAACATAAAGAAAGCCGGACGTTAATAGGTCTTCATTTTCACTAACGGAAAGAGTCACATTTGACTCGTCAACATTAAAATCATATTCATAAATAGAATAAGTCATTATTTCATTCGCATCACTTGCTGTTTGAAGTGTTTGATTATTATCTCCAATAGCTGATGCACCAGCTATTGATATGTAAAAAACTAACACTAAACACAGTGATATTAATAATCTCTTTTTCATATTAAATCTCCAGAATTAGGGCTTGTTTAAAATTATATATACATTAATAAATTTTTTTTACAAAATATATAATCATATCGACAAAAAAGGACTGTCATTTTGTTAGGCCTTTTTTTCGGTTTTCTATCCAACAATCTTTTCTAGCCATAATATAGTCAAATATTCCTTCAGGAGTCCTATATATCTTTTTAGTATGATTATCTAATGTATTTCCAAAGTAATTTTCTAATTTGTTATTTGTGCTTTCTAATTTCCCTATAAAGGGTTTTTCTAGGAATACAAGGTATTTTCTGTATTCTGAGAAGAAATTTTTATTTAAGTAGTTTTGTAGAATTATTGGAAAATTTTTTAATTAATAAAAAAATTTTACCTGGAAAATCTTAAGTTTCCAGGAATGAAAGATGAATTTATTAAATTTTAAAAAAAGACTGGAAAATGGATTTTAAAGAAATAAACACAAAATAATAACAAAAGTCCTAACAAATTGACAGTCTCCTTTGAAAGACTATTCACAATCCAACATAGTCTTCACAATATTGCCTATTGTATATTTCGGTATTTCCCAAATCACAATAGGAAACTTCCCTTTCCTCATCGCCGATAACTTCAAAGTTTTCATGGAAATGTAAACAACCTACACTGCATATTTTTCCCATTTTATCAATTCTCCATTGTTTTTTTGACTGTGTTAATGCCGAAAATAGCCATACATAACTTAACTACCATATTAACACAATATATCACTAATATTAATTTTATATTAAAAGATATTTATAATTTTTGGAATCAAATATGTTTCTTATCACATGTAATGAAATCAATTAAATCTTTTTTAAATTCAACAATATACTCGAAATAATTTTTTTATATAATCTCAGAATCTTTCAATTAGAATACATTTAAAAAAAAATAGTTTGGTAATGAATAGAAAATCACGATTAGTTATTTCAATGTCTATAACATGTTTGCACATGTTTAGGTAGATAGACATTGAATTAAACCACTAATTCGTTAGAATTTAATTGTATCCAAAAGGGATTTTAAACTCTATGATATAGTATGAAAAAATAAATATATAAACTTTATAGATTTTAATTTATAAAGTAGAAAGTGCCTATTATAAATAAACAAATCCTAATATGACCTATTAATATCATTGAAAAACAATCATTATAATATTTGATGATTTCTACAATTTAATGGCGAAAACCTTATGGCCTAATCTAAGCTAATACATAACCCAAATGAGGTAAATGCAAAGCACCATGAAATGATACTGTATATTAACATCCCCATCCAAAATTTCATTTGGATGCTCATAAGGATTCCCCCTATCGAATTAGTGGTTTTGCCAAAGGGAGCATTCATCAAAACACAAGTTTCAAATCCGACCATTGGCAATACTATCCTACCTAAAATAATATCACCCCTTATGGTCAAGAGTTTGATTACTTATAATATTCAATTTAATGATATAAATAGTTTTTATTTTTTATATTGCCAAGTAAAAATTATAATTAGCGAGTAATAATGATTAATTTTATGTTTTTTAGAAAAAACAAGCATAATTATGAAATAAATAGACCGTGCAAAGCAAATGATTAGAATTAATTTTAAACCTCTTTTCCATAAATTCAAAGAGCATCAAGTAAAAATCTAAAATATCTAACAAACACGTAAATGACAAGAACCAAAGCAATAAATGTCTGTATTGGAATAATGACGTTGAAAAATGACCATTGGTTAATTGCGAAGACCTCCTTTGACGCAACTGCTGTTATGACGAATGGAAAAGTGAATGCTGAAAAGCTGGGATAGAAATCCAGATTCCTGTATTCGATAAATTTGTAAAAGGCAAACAGGAAAAATACGAAAGCTACAGTGTATAACACCATTAGAAACTCATATGAAAGAGCATTGAAAGAATTGGTATATCCCACAATCAGTATGCTCATAACCGCCGTGAAAATGCAGATTAACGGCTTGTTTTGATCTAAAATATTAGGATATCTCACATAGCGGTAAACAACCAGAGGCAGCGTAATCAACATCATTATAAAGCCGAAAACAAAGAAGAGATAGGCGATTTCTGTGAGTCCGTGAACGTGAGCAGTGATTGCGCCCATAGTTATTCCTATGAATACTATCCAGTAGCTCGGATAGACCGTCATTATATCGAAATCACATATGATAAAACGATAGGTAAACCACACAATCAATAGAATGTGCAGGGCTACGCCCAATATCCAAACACCCAATGCCAAATCAGCATTAAATGGATTGATATATGTAGATAGAATCATCAAAGCCATCGAAAATGTTCCGGAATTCGACAGTATTATAGGGTTTGAGAGATCATGGCTTACATCCCTAGGGTAAATGATAACCCTTAAAAGAAGCATTGCCATTAATATGACTCCCACTACTCCACAGATTAATCTGGGATAGCCCTGAAGCAGGTTTCCCAATGACAGAATAGCTAAAATCAGACCTGAAATCGGTACTGGGAGTTTTTCAATGATATTCATTTAAATCTAAAGCTTTTGTCCACAGTTTGTACAGAACGCATCTCCTTCGCTTACCTGATTGCCGCAATTAGTGCAGAATTTAGCATCCGCAAATTTCTCTCCACAATTCGTACAGAATTCTGCATCCTCGCTTTCCTCAGAACCGCAATGATCGCAGATTTTTGTTTCGATATTATCCTTTTTCGGAGTGTATTTAACGTCAGGCTTATCGGCAAGGACAGGTTTTGAGTAATCGATACCTTCCTCGATTTCATCAACCAGAGACCTCATCACGTTAATCCTTTTTTCATCGGCGGGATGTGTTGAAAAAAAATCAAAATTGTTGGCGTTCTGTCCACTCATCTTTTGCCAGAATGCTGGAACACCAGTAATATCATAGCCTGCCCAGTGAATAATCAGCATGCCCAGACGGTCCGCTTCAAGCTCCTGGTCCCTTCCCCATGGATTTAAAAGGAAAAACTGTGAACCGATATCTGCAGTATTGACGGCAACCCTTGCAAGGTCTCCGATTCCGCCAAGGCCGACCAAGTCAAAAGCAAAGCTTCCAATCCATGAAGCCGTAGTCAAGGTGTTTTTGGTATTCTGGGCGCTTTGGCGGGTTCGGGTATGGTCAAGCAATGCGTGAGCCATTTCGTGGCCCAAAATAAATGCAAGCTCCTCTTCATTGTTCGCAACAGATAAAATACCTGTATACACTACGATTTTGCCTCCGGGAATGCAGAAGGCATTGACTGTATTGTCTAAAAGCAGGTGGAATTCCCAGTCGTAGTAATCCTCAACGTAATCGAGCCTTCCGATTGTGGAAAGATAGTTTTCAACCGCATTGATTAAATTGTTTGCCACATTAGCTATCAAATGACCTTCAGCCGTGTTATCGATGATTTGAGCCTTGCTTATGATGGCATAATACTGCTGATAACATTCCTCCAGAAACTTGTCGTCGTTAACGTTGTCGTGATGTTTTTTGCCGGTAAACGGATTAACGGCACTCCTATCATCTTTTGCCATAATAATTGCTTTGTTTTTAGAATAATATAAATATTTTTATCGCTTCTTTTCATGCTCTAAAAGAAATCTTTTCCTGTCGATTCCTCCGGCATAGCCTGTCAGCTTTCCATTTGCGCCAACGACCCTGTGGCATGGAATTATTATTGAAATCGGATTGTGGGCCACCGCACCGCCAACAGCTTGGGCAGACATTTTCCCCTCTTTTGAAATTCGCTTTGCTATCTCACCATAGGTAATGGTTTCGCCGTAAGGGATTTCACGTAGGATTTCCCATACTTTAAGGCGGAAATCGCTCCCTTCAGGTGCCAAATCCAAGCCATTAATAGATGGTTTATTTCCTTTAAAATAGTCATCCAGCCAGTTAACTGTTTTTATTAGAATTTCGTCTTCTTTTTCTATGATATTTTCATTAATATTGGCCAGATAATACTTCTGGCCTTCAAACCAAGCGCCTATTAATTTATTATTTTTTGAAGCCAAAAGCATCTCCCCCAAAGGAGATCTATAATAAGTAGAATTAATCATTTAAATCAATTAAAATAAAAAAACAAGGTACTCAGAATGTTTGAGTACCGCTTGTAGGGGACAGTGAAACGTCCTTGGTCGTCAGCAGCTTGCTGTTTGAGTCATAAATTTTGATTGTCGCATGGTCAGGATAGTACTTGTATGCATCAGCACTGGCTATTTCAAGATAGCCGTCTGAATGCACGCTTGCAGGAACCATGTTACCGTTGTTTAAAGCGTTTCCATCCCTTGAATAGAAGATTTGGACAATTACGTTCTCTCCGGCATGTGCCGTTCCCACATTAATCCTTGCGTAGGTCTTGTCTGCATCAGCGCTTCCGGTTGTGAAGCTTCCTCCCAATATGCTTATTGAAGACGGTGATGATGAAGCTGGAGCGGATGAAGTTGGAGCGGCAGTGCTTGAAGTCTGTTCTACCGTTGGAGTGCTTTTAGACAGCAATCCGTTTGTGTTGGTTATCTGAACTGAATTAAGCATCTTAATCATTGCCTTGTCATCGCTTCCCATCAGAGTGAATTCGTAATCGCCGACTTTTCTTTCAACTAAATATCCATCATTTCCCTGATTATCCTTGAAAATCGTAATGTCTCCTTCCTGCCTATCCAAACTAACACTTGATGGTGTCGTTTTACCTTCAATCGTTGAAACCATGATACAGTAAACCTCTTTTTTATATTTTCCACCATTTTCAAGAATGATGAAACCACCTATGTCTCCATAGGACGGCACTGAATTGGTTTCGACATAATTGGATCCGACAGGAGCAAGCATTTTAAAATCTCCGAAATTGGTCTCCTGAAGTGGAGTTTCGCTATTGAAAACTCCGCTTGCATAAAGCACACCGGCAGCAAGAATAGCTACAACAGCAATAAGACCGATTATCAGATACTTGTTTTTATCTTTTTTATCCTCCGACTTTTTTACAGCTAAATCACCTTTTGCACCACACTGCGGGCAGAATAATGCATTATCCTTGATTTCAGCTCCGCATTTTTTACAGTATTTTGCCATGATACACCTCTAGTGTAATATTTGGCCATGATAATTTATATTTTTTTGTACACAAGATAGTAACTTAAATAAAAATTATCTGCTTGAAATGGATAATCTACATTCAACAATGCAAAAAATTAATGTTTGATGATAATATCAATGATATTAATTGTAGCTTAATTTAAAATATAGTTTCCTAACACAAGCATCAAAATAATTAATCATAAAAGCAATAATTATCGAAGAAAAAATAGAAGGTTAAACTTCAACTTGAAATGGCAACAGTTGAAGAAAGATTTCCAACCCGTGACAGATTGTCACACTTCCATCACTAATTTAACCATTGATTATTTGTTAAAAAACTAGTTTTAACTAATTTTATTGCATCAACTGAGATTTTCAAACGTCGACAACTTGTCGACAGTCCAACAAAATAATGCTTTAGTTTCAACTGTCCGATATTTACGGACACTTCAAAAAATCCTAAAAAATAGCTGACTTATTGTGAAAAATAGCCCCGCCTTAAAGACAGAGCCATTAATCACGTGAAAATTTGTCATACGTTTGCTTTTATTTGTAAATCTTTTTGTGTGGAAAAAGACAATACTCCAAATAAAAAGGCATATGTCCCACCCGCCTAACCCTGGAATAATGAAATCTCTTTCATTACCAACTAATTAAAGATACATAGTGTTTCATCCTTGTTCATATCATGATAAAGCTCCGCCTTGTCCTCATCGAAGTCAATGACCTGTATCATGTCGTATATCTCGTCAGACAAATTAGGATTGATATCCTTTAAGATATTTGGACGTTCATAGACCATTTTTTTGTTGAATTCAAGGTTTTTCTCGTTTTCAAACAACGCTCCGTAGTATATTTCGGCCTCAACCAGATCCTGGAACATGTGGCTTCCGAATGAGAGCTCAGGCATGTATCCGACTTCGCTGTATGACTCTTCGAGGATTGCTGCGAAGTGGCTGATATCGGCGAAGACTACAGGAATTCCCAATTCCGGAGAGGAGGTACCGATTCTTCCTGGAACTATGAGAATGGCTGTTTTGTCATTGTTTTTGCAGTATGCGTTAACGTCACTGATTATGCGAGGTATTGAGCTTTTCTGGGCATAAGGATATTCGTAGTACTTGTGGGGATCCACATAACAGATGGTGTCAATAACGTTCTTTCTTGACATTCCCATGGAGGATTCCTTGATATGGAAGAATACGTCCTTGCCTTCAGGCATTTCAATGACCTCGTTGTTTACTGACACCTGAAGCGGACGGCACTGCAGCAGATTGATGTTGTATGTATTGTTTTCTCCGACGTTTACCGTGTATTCGATGTCAACCGGATATTCATATGCTATCTGCAGGGTGCTTAAAATCTCCTTCATGTCGCCGATGAATTCCTTGTTCTTAACCATACCCTCACAGTTGACGAATACTATATCACGGCGCTGACCGCGCTCCCTGAACATCCTTTCGGCCTCACGGTCATGCTCGACTAAAACCCTTTTGGCATGGCCCGGAATGACTTCAAGGCCGTCATCGACCGGAATGTCGTGGAGAGTAATTTCCTTCAAGTCGATTACGTCAAGATAATGCTGTGAATACCTGTGCTTTTCCTTGATGTCCTTCATTAACGTCACTTCAGGTTTATCCAAATTGATGATTCTCGGATAGTCCTTTTTGGTCCTGTCAACGGCCTTTGTACCGAGACCCATTACCAGCCTCAGCATTCCCTTGCTGTTGTCCATGTCCGGAAGCGGGGAATAAGGGCTGTATGAGAATCCAACACCTGCTGCGGTAGGGAAGAAGTAGTCTCCGTAGTATGATCCTGAAACCCTCTGAACCAGCAATGCCATCTGCTCGTCAGTATCGTCCAGGCCGTTGATTTTCCTGTATTCAAGTGCGGAAATGTTCATGGTACTTGAATAAACCGTCTTTACGGCCTCTTCAAATGCTGCGAGACGTTCCTCAAGAGAGCCCCTGTTTACGCAGAAGACTGATTCGTATTTTCCTGCAAATGCGTTTCCGTATCCGTCCTCCAGAAAACTGCTTGAACGCACGATGATAGGGTTCTGTCCGAAATAATCGAGAATCTTTATGAATTCCCTTTTAATCTGGTCTGAAAACGTTCCGTTTTTCAGGGCTTCCTCAAGCTCCTTACCGTACTTGTAATATCCTTCAGGAGTTCTTTGCTTTACCCTCAAGTCCCAAAGGCCATTTGAAACTATGTAAGTATAAAAGAGGTCTGATCCTATGTAGAATGAGTCGTCAGGCTCGAAATTGTTGTTGTAGATGTCTGGACAGTTCCGTTCTATAATCTTTCTTGCCAACAACATTCCGCAGGACTTTCCCCCAACGAGTCCGCTTCCGACACGGCGGTCATAAATCGTGATGTAGTCCTCGAAAGTGAAGTATTCCTTGATTCTTGAAAGCATCTTCTCGTCCTTGGTCATCATGAGCTCGCAGATCTTGTCGCACTCGTCGTCGATGTTCTGTCCTTCCTCATATTTCATTCTGACCTGAAGCATGTACCTTTCCCAGCTGTCCAGGGTCTGTCCGCCCTGATACTTGTCGGAATTGAGCGCCTTGTAGTATTTGCTCACTTCCTGGCCGTCCTGGAGAACCTTGACGGAACGTGTTCTCGGGTTGAACTTGTGGCCCAGAAACATCGTCTGGGAATACCTGTTCCATACCTTAAGGGGAGTGACGTAAAGCTCCTCGGGGGAGTTTGAGTAAACATTTAAGAATAATTGTGTTGTTTCACGTATCTTTGCGATTGCGTCATATGAGTGCCTTCCCCTGATGATAGGGAAAAATGCGACTGTGTCCAGCTGGAAAAGAAACGGACAGGTTACCTTGAAGAAGTTTCCCATCATCAGGTCAGTTGACCATACGGCCTGAAGGTCGCTTAAGCAGTCGAAAACGTAAAATGCGTCAAAGCCTTCCTTTTCTATGATTCTATGAACTTCAAGAGTGAATGTTTCGAACTGGTTATAAGGATTTACGCGGTAAATCTTGATTCCGTCACGTTCTATCATGCAGAACTCGGTGTCAGGATTTTCCTCTTCGATATCCAAAAGCCTGAAATCCTCGTCAGTCATTTCTATTAATGGAGGATCGTTGGAAAACCTAATGTAAATTAAGTTCCTGTTGTCTTTTTTTGCCTGTTTCACGTAAGGATCGACAAAGTATGAGAATTCGTTGAGGTTGGTGACGTTCCATACCACATTGTCCCCCAGACGAATGTTGTCCAAAGCCTTGTCAAGTCCGGGAATTCCTGATTCAATTCTATCGAATGCAGCCATAATAATATCTCCTTAATTTTTATCCTTGTTTTTATAAAACCTAATTTACCTCGATTAATACTTTTTGCTCACCATAGGCACTCCAGTCAGCTGTGATGCATCCATTGTCAATGCTACAAGGTCCTGACGTTCCAGATTTTCAATGTCCGTATTACCTGCCTGCTGGGTCAGTGAGGTTACTTCCTGAGTCATTGCCTCAATGTAGTTTGCAACCTGCTGGCCTTTCCTTATAGGGTCAAGCCTTCTTCTAAGAGCCCTGTCCTGGGTTGCGATACCTTTAGGACAGATTCCTTCAGAACAGCTCTGACAGACCTTACATCCTATAGAGATTAATGCTGATGTAGCGATGTATACCGCATCTGCACCCAGAGCTATTGCCTTTGCAACGTCCGCTCCGGACCTTATTCCCCCTGCAGCAATTAAGCTGACTTCGCTTCTTAAGTTGATTTCCTTTAATGCGTCGTCTGCCTTGACGATTGCCTCTATTGTCGGAATACCTGCATGTTCGGTTACGACTTCAGGTCCGGCACCGGTTCCTCCCTGCATACCGTCGACAACGATAATGTCTGCTCCGGCCTTAGCGGCGATTTTAACATCCTGTTCGACACGGCCTGATGCGAATTTGACAATGATAGGGATTTTCCAGTCGGTGATTTCTCTTAATTGATTGATTTTCATTCCCAGATCCTCAGGACCGACAATGTCCATGTGCCTTGCAGGGCTTAATGCTGAAGTTCCTTCAGGGATGTTTCTCACTTTAGCCACTTCTGCTGTAACCTTGTGGGCTAATAAGTGTCCTCCCATACCGGATTTTGCTCCCTGACCGATTTTGATTTCAACTGCTTCGGCGTTGTTTAGATAGCTTGCAGACACTCCAAAACGGCCTGATGCGTACTGTGCAATCAATTTGTCTGCATATTCCCTTTCTTCCGGAAGCATTCCTCCTTCACCGGTGTTTGCAATTGAGCCGACTTTGCTGCTTCCAATAGCTAAAGCTATTTTTGCCTCTTTACTTAATGCACCGAATGACATTGCCCCAATCATTATAGGAGTGTCGATTTCAATCGGATTTTCAGCAAAGCGGTCACCTAAAACCACTGAGGTCTTGCAGGCTTCTCTGTATGAGTCAATCGGAGGCCTTGATACCTGTGCCGGTAAAATGCTTAAGTCATCGAATGTCGGAATTCTTCTTGTCAATCCGCATCCACGGACCTTGTATGAACCGGTCTGGCTTTTACGCTTGATTTCAACCATCGTTGAGTTTGACCAGACACCTCTGCCTTCATCAACCAAAGGTCTTACGTAAATTGCGTGTGTCGGACACATTTCCTCACAGATTTTACATCCCACACAGTTTTCCTGATGAATAGGGAGAGGTTCGTCGTTTATAACCTCATAAACGTTATGCGGACAGTTTGAATAGCAGCTGTAACAGTTCTTACAAGAGGACTTGTGGGGATTGTCACAAAGATACCAGCAGCAGCCCGGACGGTCGTTGTTCTGACGGCAGATTTCAATTTTCCTTTCTACTGTAAATGACATTTAGTTAACCCCCTCTTCAGTGTCTTTAAGTGCCTTGAATACCGGACAGACTGAATACTTGGTTCCTCCGGATTTGACAACCTCGTCGATGTCAGCGGTTTTTTTGGCATAAGGCTTCCAGGCAAGCTCGTCCTTTTTATCGACAATTAATGCCTCGGTTACGATCTGATTGGTTAATAAATAGTCTAAAAGAGTTGTGACTATTGATCCGTCCTGACCCTGTGAATGCTTGATAGACCTTACCGTCAGCACTTTCAGATAATCGCCTATGGCTTTTGAATTATCGTTTCTTAAGTTCTCAGGTATGAATGTCCTCGGACATACGGCAAAGCATGCGTGGCAGTCCGGTGGGCATTCCCCTTTCATTCTTGGTTTCGTATCATCAATTGTGATTAGGTTTTCTGGACATGCATATTCGCACGCACCGCATAAAACACATGCTCCAACGTCAATGACATTGGTCCTTAAGTCTGAGAAATCAGATTCTGAAAACTCCTTTTCAATTGAATCGTCTGATTTGTCCCTTTGATATAATACCGGCCTTGCAAGAAACTCCCTCTGCTCGATATGCTCAAGGTTTTTGTTAATCTTGTTTTCTGCAAGTCTTTCCAATAATGCGAACTGTGAATCTGTAAAGTCTTCAGCTTCAATGTATCTCTGCTCTATTGCACCCTTTACGATTTCTTCACCTTTTTCGGTTCTTATAATCAGCGTTGACCAGCCGTCTTGTGATCCGATTGAACCTATTGAGATGTCTGAGGTTTCAGAGGTCAGTTCAACGCATATGTTACAGTTTTTCCTGATAATCCTTTTAGCTACTGATAAAGGAATTTTAATCGTTTCCTTTGTCTTTAATAATAGAAATACGAATCCTTTTTCGATTTGGAACTTTTCAATGTCATCCATTTTCAAATCATATTCTTTCAGGAGATTTACGAAATACTTATATGAAAAGTTCTCCATACAGAACAAGCCCAGTTTAACATCAATAGGGCTATCTGTGTAATGCTGAAGTTTGGATGCTGCCATAATTTCACATGGCGTTCCGACCATTGCTATTTTATCTTCACTCATTTTATTAGCTCCTATTAACGATTTTTTTAAAGTTTGAATAGTCTTCGTCTGTCAAATCAAAGCCGTATTCTGTTAAGATTTCTTCAAGCTCTTTTTTGTCTTTTTCAGTGAAATCCTCAAAAACAGCATTTTTTCCAAGGCTTTTGACGTCTCCAAGAACGTAGATTGTGCCTCTCATGATTGATTCTCCGACGTCATCTGTAACGTCACCGAGAATTATGAGTCTTCCTCCCATCATGAGAAGTCCGGTCATGAATCCGCTGTTTCCGCCGATAATGACGGTTCCGCCTTTCATAATTTCACCAGTTCTTGAACCGGCACCGCATTTAACTAAAACAGTTCCTCCATAGATTCCCTGTCCTGCGCCGTCACCGGCAGTTCCTTCGATGATGAGTTCGCCTTCGGTCATGTTGTCTCCGGCAAACCATCCTGCGTTCCCGTTGATGTGTATTCTTGGGCCGTTGACCATGGTTCCCACAAAATATCCTGCAGAGCCGTTGATTTGAATTTCAACCTCTTCGCTGAGCCCTGCGCAGATGTTGTGCTTGGAATCGGGATTGTCGATGATTAATTTATCATAGTTAATTGCATGCTCCTTGATGGCACGGTTTAAATCCTTTTCTTCCATGTTTTTAGCGTCAATAACGTATTCTTTCATGAAAATCCCTTCCTAGATTGTGTAAGCCCTTGTCTCGCCAGGAGCAATCTGTTCAATCTGGTCGGAATCGACGACGTCGTGAAGTGCCATTTCCTCTGAAGCAACGGCAAATATTTCATCGGTTTCAACCATTACGCCCGGCCTTAGTCCGAGCTTGTCCTTTGCGATTCCAATGCCGTTCGGGGTTCCGACAAGTATTGAAAACGGACCGTCCAGATCAATCACTGCCTGGTCCAAAGCTTCCTCAAGCTTGTATCCCTGATTGAGCTTGTCTGCCATGTAGTGAACGATGCATTCGGTATCGTTGAATGACTCGAAGGTGTGTCCTTTCCTTTCCAAAGGATCTCTTATTTTCCAGTAATTGGTGATCTGGCCGTTGTGCACTACCGTGATGTCAGGTATGATATAGCTCTGGTAAGGGTGTGCGTGATAACGGTCAACGCCGCTTTCTGTTGCAAAACGAGTGTGTCCTATTCCGTGGGTTCCCATTCTGCTTGGAACGTCGAAACGCTCTGCAATGTCTTTGACTTTACCAGTGTCCTTTATCATTTCAAAGGAATGTGAACCGTTTATGACGTTAACGTCTTTTAAGTCGTCTATTTCGCTGATACATGGTTTTAAAAGTGAATATTCGTCCAATGCGATTTTGCATTTGTACACGTCTGAGTCCCCTACGGATTCGACGATTTCCTCTTCAAATATTGGACTGAATTGGGTTAATAATGATTTTAAATTGTCTAAAACTCCCCTTTTTCTTTTGACTTCAATGTTTAACTGATAGTAGTTATCAGGGAAGTTTAAACTTCCGTATATTGCATAACCTGCTGAATCCGGACCTCTGTGCTGAAGTGATTCGAGCATTGAGGTTAATGCCTCACCCACATGGTGAGATTTCTTATCCTTATATATTACACCTGCTATTCCACACATATTTTCTACCTCCAAAAATAAATAATCAGTGTATTAAATTCTTCATATGCCTTTCAAATAAATCTACAATATGCCTTTTCAAATAAAAACAAATTTTCATATGCCAAAATGATCTTTCCCAAACTTTTCAAAATACCTCCCAAAAAAATTTTAGAAAGGGCAGATTTGACTGCCCGGAAATGATTCTATACGTCTAAGTATTCATCCCTTTCGTAATCGAATACCTGAATTCTGTAAGCGTCCCATTCAGCCCTTTTGATGTTGTAGAACTGGTTGAAGACCTTTTCTCCGATTGCGTTTTTGACAACCTCATCCTCTTCAAGAGCATGGTATGCTTCCCATAAACTGGTTGGAAGGCTTGAAATTCCTTTCTCTACGAGCTCATCTTCGGAAAATGCGAAGAGGTTTTCTTCGGTTGGTTCACCAGGATCAATCTTGTTGTCCATACCGTCTAAACCAGCTTCAAGAAGCACAGCGAATGCTAAGTAAGGGTTACAGGATGGGTCAGCTGACCTGCATTCGATTCTCGTACCTAAGCCACGGGATGCAGGAATCCTTAATAATGTTGACCTGTTTTTGAATCCGTATGCGATGTAGCATGGTGCTTCGTAACCAGGTACAAGACGTTTGTATGAGTTTACGGTAGGGGATAAAATTGATGATAAAGCCGGAGCGTGTTTTAACAGTCCTCCGATGAAGTACAATGCTTCCTGTGAAATCTGGGTTTCGGTATCTGGGTCGTAGAAGATGTTTTCTCCGTTTTTGAATAAACTCTGGTTACAGTGCATTCCGCTACCGTTGATTCCCAGGAATGGTTTTGGCATGAATGTTGCCTTGAAACCTAAATTGTTAACTAAAGCTTTAACAGCTTCCTTGAATGTGATAACAGCATCTGCCGTTTTTAAAGCATCTGCGTATTTGAAGTCGACTTCGTGCTGACCTGCTGCCACTTCGTGGTGGCTTACTTCAACGTCGAAGTCAAGCTTTTCGAGACCTAATACGATTTCCCTTCTGATGTCAGTTCCCTGGTCTAATGGCTCTACGTCAAAGTATTCAGCTTCGTCTGCAGGGATGTAGTGTCCGTCTTCGTCCTTTTTGATGATGAAGAATTCCGGTTCAGGACCCATGTTGAACTGGTATCCTCTTTTTTCTGCCAGCTGTAATGATTTTTTTAAGACTCCCCTTGGGTCTCCGTCGTAAGGTTTGCCGTCGGTTGTGAAAATGTCACAGATGAAACGGCTGGTACCTTTTGCTTCAGGTCTCCATGGAATCATTGAGAAGGTGTTGATATCCGGTTTTGCAAGCAGGTCACTGTCATTGATTGAAGCTAAACCTGCGACAGATGATCCGTCAAAGAGTAATCCGTCATTTACAATGTCTTCAACGTCAGCTGCTTTTTTAAGCGGAACAGCCATGCTTTTAGGCAGTCCATGGATATCTGAGAACTGTAATTTCAGAAATTTTATATCATTTTCGTCAATCGTCTTTATTATTTGGTCTAATTTATTATCTTTTCCTGACATAATTTTCACATCATTTTATTCATTTATTTAATGAACGGAAGGTGGAAAAGCCTTCTGACAAAATCGGCAATTTAGTCGGAAGGAAGTTTCCTTCCTACTATACTTTATCATTAGTGATATATAAATATTTTGATGAACGAAAAAATTTGGGATTGCTGTAATTAAGTGTTTTCAATTGAAGGGTGACAATATGGTTCAGTTAAGGCATCGGGGAAAAAACGTCTACGGATGGTCGGTTATCGGCTCTGATAATAGCATACGCTTTCCTTCAGAGGTAATTAATGATTATGGTCTTGGTTGTGAGGCAGATATAGTGCTTTTTACGGCAAGCAAGGCTTCAGGAGGCTTCTGCATATCAAAATTTGAAACCTTAAAGTCTTCCGGGCTGTCCCATATCATATCCGAGAACCCGGAACTTGAAAGCGATTCAGGCCGGATTATAGGCTATAAGGGCAAAAGCTATTGCCGTTTGCGAATGATCGGTGATAGGTTGGAATTGTCTTCGCAGATAATGAATCATTTTGAATTGGAAAGAGGCGATAAGCTATTGATAATCAAAGGAAGCAATATTGCCTTTGACTGCATTGTGAAAGGTCCTCTCGTTGATATGGCCAATGAAAGCGAAAAGGATATTGGGGTTTATTGAAAATAACCTTATACATCAATAATATAAGCAAATAAATAAGTAATAAAATTTCTTTATACTATCAGAAAAGCGGAAAATAATTTTTATTTATTATCAGAAAAGAGCATACTAACCACTACAGATGTTATAACCCCAACTATTATTAATATAAATGTTTGATTTCCCCAAAGCAAAGATAATGCACTTGACATAGTTTCTCCCCATAATAATGAAACTACAGGCATGCATAATATAGAAGTAAACAAACCAGTTATAAAACCGCATGAAACTTTATAAATTAGATTTTCTTCGGATATCCCTATAAGACAGGACATAACAAATACTCCTACGATAAAACTCCACCAAGTAAGACCTGAGTCATATCCCCATATTAAATTGCCGTTTATAGTGCCCATTGTTAATGCAAGGAAAATAACACCAATTAATAAAGCAATAACAGTATAAATTCCACCAATTATTAATATACTTATCAAATAATCGCTATCTATCGTATCTGCATTGGTTACTACTTCATTAGTGCCTTTATTATTTACTGTTTTATTACTGGTTTCGTTATTTTCTATCTTAGATCCACAATTTTCACAAAATTTATCATCGTGACTTACTACATGACCACAATTCGAACAGTATTTTACCATATAATCACCATTTTTATTAAGCTACTCTCCCATTTGCTTTCTTTGAATTTTAAGATTATTTCCACATTCCATACAGTAATCAGATTCGTCTTCATAAGGTGTGCCACAATATACACATTGCTTATTTTTTCCTCTGTTATATTTTCTTAATGATGTGTATACTGGCCCACCTACCAAATCTTTCCAATCCAAATGTTTTAAACTTCGTTTCGTATTTGGTATTGCTTCTTTTAAAATATCCTTAGAACCTATTTCTGCATCATTAATTGTTTTATCGATATTTTCACAATTTTCCATTTTATTTCCAGAGAAGTTATCGCCATTTATTTGATTTCCACAATATGAACAAAATTGATCATTCTCTTCCACCAGTTCACCACAATTAGTACAATATTTAGTATTATTAATATCTGACAAATCATTATCAACCTTTCTTTCTTTATGGATAGCTGAGCCACAATTCGAACAAAATTTTTCATCTTCTATAGATTTTCCACAAACAAGACAATTAACCATGTTTATCACCTAATAAATGATTTTTTAATTATTTGTTTCATTATTAACCTTTAAATTTAATAAATCAATGTCCAATTTCATAAAACCCCATTCAATAGTTTTATACAAATCAGAACCTTCATTAATTACTTTAAAGTCATTTTTAGAAAAATAATCCATGATTTTCAGAAATACAAATTCATGATGTTGTTCCTCATATTCAGGAATATCTATATCAGCATATATTTGATCCAACAATAATTTGATAAGATTGATAAAATCCTCATTATCTTCAGCATTTTTTCTGGATTTAAATTCATCAGGAGACATATTGGTCTTAATTAAGAACATGTCTTCCTCGTTTCCATTAATATAAATAGCATATCCCTTATTTTCAATGTAAATTGTACAGATATTTTTTTCTCCATATATGCTTACTTCAACTTTTTTATAACCATGTTTAGGCATCAAAAAGTTCAGTTTACGAACAATCATACATTATCACCACCTTCAATTCTTTTTAAAATATCATACTTACAGATATTTTTGATAAACACAACATATAAACATTACTAATAGTATACTAATAGTTTACAATTATTAATAAAATAGTATAAAATCAAAACTTTAAATATGGACAAGGAAGAATTGCTGAGTGAGAACCTGGAACTGAAAAAAGAAAATAAAAAACTGAGAAGAATCATTGAGGAACAAAAGCTTAAGGAAGAACAGATACAGCTGAAACAGGAAAACCAGGAATTAAAAGAAATAATAAAAAATGAAAACATTAGCTATAACAAAATCAAAGCCAATACTCCATTTCCAAATCACAAAGAAAGAGAAAGTGCAGAAGTTATCTCATTATTGAATCGTTCCGAAAAAAGAATAAGAGTATTGGAATCATTGGAAGAAGAAAGCAAAATACCATCACAAATCAGCAAGGACATAGATGACAGCAGCTATAACATATCAAAATATCTTAAAACGCTGAAGGAATACGGATTGGTCGTTTGCCTTAATGAAAACGACAAACGATACCGGTATTACAAAATCACCGATAAAGGTAAAAATTATTTAGACATTATCAAAAACCAATAGAAAATAACGCCCTCCCCAAGCAATTAATTAAATCTGCTGGAGGAATGGTTTAAAAGATTAATAAGATTAAATTAACGTTCAACGTCACTTATAAATTTCAAATCATCGTAATCAAATTTCTTAACGTTTTTAAAAGCATTGCGATATCTCTTGCTCACTTCCTTATCAAGATTCTTATCCCACAAATCATAATCTTCATAGCCGTTTTCATCAACAAAGCCGATTATGTCCAAATCCATTCTTGTACATGCATTAACATAAACTACGGGCTTTTCATCTTCAATGACCAGAAAATAGGATATCCACCCGAATGGTATGTAAAATGCTTCCTGCTGTTCCAATAAGTCTTCAGTTAATTTAAGTTCATCAATACGATAAACTCCTTTAATTAATCTTGAATTTAAGTATTCATGAAACTTCTCTTCAACCTTTTTTAAATCATGCATATTATTAACTCCCATTTTGATATTTGTAGCCACTATATTAACTTCTTTTTCAAAGTAACTTAAAAATCGAAATTGTAACCGACCCAACATTTCATTTTCCTTGATAGAATTTACTTATCACAAAAAATTGGATAAATCGAAAACTGCGATTTCAGTAAAAATTAAAAAAATCCAATAACTTTATTAATTTTTACCTGCTTTTTAGCATGTTGATTCCGGAAGGTAATTTTTCACTGATTTTTAAAATATGAATAAATTGTTTTAAATAATTTCCTGCATCACATGTTGCTGATGAAAAATATTGATTTTACATGACGATGTTTATAAATCGCATTTTGCTTTTATAATTATAAGTAATTTGTTTGGAGAATGCCATTTTATTGAAGGTAAATTGATTTATTTGGAGTGTTTTTCTTTCCAGATTTTTCACCGAATTATGATGCCCGATTTTATTTGAAGTATTTTAATCTTTTTTTCTAAAGTGATTATAATTTCACCTTTTCATTAGAATATTTATTTAATGAGGTTATATTGTATGAAAAGAAACTAGCTAGTTTATATACTACTTTAAAATTAAATATTTTTGTCAATTTGATAACGCCGGCAATATCATTGATTAAAAAATCATAAAAGGTGATTGAAATTTATCAAATAAAACCTCTTGAGAATAACATGACAAAGCCATATGATTCTATTTTAAAAATAGCTACATATTCTTTTGTTAATGCATTAGTTCGAGGTACTGATTTGGCAGATGATGATTATGAAGTCATTGCGTCAGATATTTTCAGACCAGGATCAGATGTTAAATCAATGGATATTTTGCTTAAAGGAAAAAAGGGTTACGTGAACATCGAATTTCACAAACAGCCTCTATCCAAATCTCATTTAACCCGAGATTTCAAATATGTGATGGATGCTTACTTCTTCTACGAAGAAATTATCGATCAAAGGATTATTGTTGTCGATAATGACAGAAAATCCGTTGACAGACTTCATGTCATGCCGAATTGGGACTATGTTGCAAAATATCATATCCTGCCGGATATTGATGGTGCAACAGTATTAAATACTATTAAAAACAAAGTTGAAAACAACTTAGAATTAGATGAAGATGAGAAATACGTTTTCTCCATCTTACCATTAACCAATCATGGCTATGATAATGAAGACCAATTAATTAAAGAGTTATGCCAATTAACTCCTCGATTAAATATCTGCGAAAAAGACAGAGGTAAAATCTGGTTATGTCAACTGATTTTAGTCGATTTGATAGTGGATGATGAAGATTTGGCTGATGACTTAATGGAGACGATAACCATGTCATATTCAAGACTCGAAAGACGCGAAAAACGATTAATCAAAGAAGCTGTTGAAAAAGCAGAACAAGAAAGAGACGAAGCAAAAGATGCTGTTAAAAAAACAGAACAAGAAAGAGACGAAGCAAAAGATGCTGTTAAAAAAGCAGAACTAGAAAAAAAGGAAATGAATGATATTTTAGAAGAAGCCAAAAGTAAAATGGATGGCGAAGGGCGCGTTACATTAAACAAAGACACGTTTGAAAAACTGTTATCAATTACTGCTAAAATTTAATATCTGGTGGGAAACATCATGGATGAAAAAGAATGCTATAACTGCGAACACGTGGAATTTGATATTGGCCTTTGCACCCAATACTACTGCGGATTCCATAAAAAATTAGTTAAAATAGATGATACCTGTGATGACTGGAGCGAATCATCCAATTAGGCTCTATTTAATATTAGCTTCAACACTTAGATGTTTTCAAATAAATTAAGGCCTTATTCAACATCAAAACCTTTTTCTATCATGCTTTTTTTAAGAATCTCCATGGCCTTTATCGTATCGGGCCCTGAAACCCTCTTGATCATGCGATTGTTTTCATTAAACCTTCCAACAAAATAATCCTGCTGCTCCTTGCTTACAAGGTCAAGCCGTGTATAGTTTGTAAGGCATTCCAGAAGGGCGAATACTCCACGGTTTAAAGCCTTTGCACATGGATTGTTCTTGACGATTTTAACAACATCGCTGCTTATGATATAAGCTTCCCCGTTTGATGTTACATGGTCTTTTATCGGATCCATCTTTCTAATGTCTGTGACATCACAAATGACATATGCCTCTGCATTTTTCAGTATTGCAATGTCCTCATCATCCGTAAACTCTTCAATATCCAGGTTTCCGATTGTTGAATTTGCAAAATTTATAGGATCGAAAGTAATGTTTACAACATATTTGCGCGTTTCCATAATGTTTTTCAGGGTTGTGGTGCCGACAAACAGTCTGCATCCAAGTTTATCCTTGCCTTTGCATACAATTCCTATTGGCGCGGCATTTTTTACACCGTCCCTGCTCATGGTAGTGTAAATCCCCTCATATTTCTGTCCTTCTTCAATTCCGATATCTGTCAAATCCATAGCCATCTCATCCCCATTAATAACTTTCAATATTAATATCTATTCAATAATCTAATTAAAAATAGTGGTTAATCATATCACGGAACATGCCAATTGCATGAATTAACATAAAAACAGTAATTAATGAATTGATTTTTCAGTTAAAAAAAGAAAAAATAGAAGGAAATCTATACGATTCCCTGTGAGTTCATTGCGTCAACAACTTTCTTGAATCCTGCAATGTTTGCTCCGGCAACGTAGTTTTTGCCTAAGCCGTATTCTTCTGCAGCTGCTGCAGCTTCAGCGAAGATGTTTTCCATGATAGTCTGGAGTCTTGAGTCAACTTCTTCAAAGGTCCATGCTAATCTTTGTGAGTTCTGTGACATTTCAAGTGCTGAAGTAGCTACTCCACCTGCGTTTGAAGCCTTACCAGGTGAGAATAAAACGTCATTAGCCTGTAAGTATTCGGTTGCTTCGATAGTGGTTGGCATGTTTGCTCCTTCACCGACAGCTAAAACGCCGTTTTCAACTAAAGTTTTAGCA
Source organism: Methanobrevibacter millerae (assembly GCF_900103415.1). Taxonomy (NCBI): domain Archaea; kingdom Methanobacteriati; phylum Methanobacteriota; class Methanobacteria; order Methanobacteriales; family Methanobacteriaceae; genus Methanobrevibacter; species Methanobrevibacter millerae. The sequence goes on along the minus strand of NZ_FMXB01000001.1, from coordinate 15,651 downwards.
TCTTCTAACTGTAATTCGTTTTGGGTAGCGCATGGAAGTGCGATGTCACATTTTACGGTCCATACGCCTTTTCCTTCGTGGTATTCTGCAGATGGTCTTGCTTCAGCGTATGCAGTTAACCTTTCACGTTTTACTTCTTTGATTTCTTTTAATAATTCAACGTCGATTCCTTCAGGATCGTAAATCCATCCGGTTGAGTCGGAACAGGTTACTGGGTTTCCGCCTAACTGCTGAGCCTTTTCGATAGCGTAAATTGCAACGTTACCTGCGCCTGATACTGCAATGGTTTTTCCTGCAATATCAATATCGTTTGCTTTTAACATTGCGTTTGTGAAGTATAATAATCCGTATCCGGTAGCTTCAGTTCTTGCCAGAGATCCACCGAATGATAATCCTTTACCGGTTAATACTCCTTCGTATAATCCTCTGATTCTTTTGTATTGACCGAACAGGAATCCGATTTCACGGCCGCCTACACCGATATCTCCTGCAGGCACATCAGTGTCAGCTCCGATGTATTTGCATAATTCGGTCATGAAGCTTTGACAGAATGCCATGATTTCCCTGTCTGATTTTCCTTTAGGATCGAAGTCTGATCCTCCTTTTCCTCCGCCGATTGGAAGGCCGGTTAATGAGTTTTTGAAAATCTGTTCAAATCCTAAGAACTTGATGATACCTAAGTTTACTGAAGGGTGGAAACGTAATCCGCCTTTGTACGGTCCGATAGCTGAGTTGAACTGGACACGGTATCCGGTGTTGACCTGTACCTGTCCGTTGTCGTCTATCCATGGGACACGGAATTTGATTTGTCTTTCCGGATTGGTTAATCTTTCAAGAAGTGCGTTTTTTCTGTATTCTTCTTCATTTTCTTCAATAACAACCCTTAAGGATTCCAATACTTCGCGTACAGCTTGGTGGAATTCCGGTTCGGAAGGGTTTTGTGCAATAATAGTTTCAATTACATCGTCTACGTATGACAAAATTATTCCTCCAATTAAATAATTATCAAAATATCAATTTGATAATACATTAATTTTTTTGTAGTTTCTCATATTTAATATTTTACAAATTTTTTGAAAAAAACCGAATAAATTGAGTTTAATTAATGATTTTGTTGGACAAACTAACAATAAAATTTTAAAAGCATACATATTTATATACCAGTTTCAATATATTAATCTACAAAATTTAGTAAAAAATGATATTTTATATACAAAATCATAAAAAATTAAATATTATTCAAAATAATTAATAATTTTTACTTAAAAATAAAACAATTGACAACATATTTGAAAAAAGCTGAACAAAAATGGCTGGAAGTATATGTCCGACTATAAAAAACAACAAAAGGGGGTGGAAGCATGTATCCGACCCATAAAAAAATAAAAAGAAGCAGGTATGAAAAACTGAAAAAAGACTATTTGAAAAAAGACAGGACTCTCCATTCACTCTACATGGAGCTCAACGAGGAAATTCATATAGAAAGGCAAACCTTCTTCAGGCTGATTGACATGATAAGAATGGAAGAAGGCTATAAGCCCCTAAACAGAAAAAAATAATTAAAATCCTTAGTGTCCAACGTAATACCTAAGGATTGCGCCGATACCACCGAATGCACGGTAAAGCTGCATTCCCTCTTCGGTTTCGGTTGAAATGAACTCTACTGAGGTATTCATATCTTCAGCCAACTCCACAAACTCGTCCACCAGAAGCTCTGAATCAACTTCTTTTATCAATTCGTTGCAGTTAGGACATCTCTCTTCTATGGCATCAGCTTCGGACTGCTTTTTAACCGTGATTCCCTTTTCAAAGCCACAGCTTGGACACTGGAAGGTCTTTCTCATTGAATCCAAATCCTCTGATAAAAGCAGGGTGTCAACGGCACCGATAACGAGATTGTTTCTTACTTCATTTTCACCATAGGAATAAAGACCATCATCCTTTCGAAGCTCGCCTAAAAACTTCTGAATGACTTCCTTTTCATGGATAACGTCAAGCTCATTTAACAAATCGGTTGATTTATTGATCACTTCACGGATACCGAACTCTCCGGTGTATGAAGTGTCCACGGTTGCAATGATTTTGTCCTTGATTTCATACTGGATATAGTCGGCTTCAACCAAATCGGTTTTGGTAAATCCAGGACCTCCGATAACGACAGCCTTCAAATCGTCCTTCAACGGTAAAAACTCATCGTTAATGCGCCTTGCGATACGCTTTAAAAATTCCCTGGCCTCATCTTCAATAACACGGTCAAACCTTCTCTGAGATTGTCCCCCAGCCTTGTGCTTTCCCGGAACACCACTTGTCAAATGACCGACAATAGTGATTTTTTTGCCCTTCAAAGTGGCAATCGTAGCTTCCTTTCTGTCAACTACCGCCAGTCCGTAGGTATCCCTTTCCTCAATCATGTATTCGAGAGGTTCAAGGAAAAATTCATTGTTACACTTGTACCAGTAGGTAACTACAGGCTCAGGTGGCTCGATGATGTACTTTTCCATCTTTTCGGTACCCGGACCGCCTTTCGGAATCATGCCCACAAACAGTACAAGACCGTGTTCAGGAGGCTTCTTGTATAAACGAATGCTCTGCAGAATAACCTCAATTGCTGACTGAACGTTTTTCTTGGTGGTCTTACTCTTGATGTTGGCACTCTGTCCGAGTTCATCCCTCATGTGCTTTCCCACATCACTTAATTGCTTGTCCGGAGGGATATAAACTGAAACAAGTTCCGTACCTCTTCCCCTTTTTTGTGATAATTCCTTTAACGTTTTTTTAAATTCATATAATTCTTTTGATGATACATCAGACATAATAATCACTCAATGATAAAATTAATATAATATATAAAATTATATCATTACAGATATAAATAATTAATTAAAATTAGGGGCTTTCAGCTCTTTTTTGCATAATTATTGAATAATTCAATTTCATCTTCGGGAATCGATTCGAGTTCAAGCAAATCAAAGGATGTCATCTCCCTGATTTTAGATGCCAGTGCGGGATAGCTGTCCGGATACTCATTATGGCAACTTAGATTCCATATTACCGAATCCTCAAATATCAGTTCCAGATACCAGTCATAGCCGTCCAGAACCACTGAATCATGCTTTTCGGACTTTTTGTGATAGTCTTTAAAAATCCATTGATAAACATCATATTCGGATAAAAGGCTTAAAATCAACTCAGAATCGATATTTTCCTTCTCAAGATACCCTGAAATATTTCCAGCATTGAAATCAATGATAAAATTGGAATGAGGTAAAGTATCTGACTCGTAATGGCCGAATTCAAGGACCATCAGCTCTAACTTATCCTCCCGATAGATTCCATCCTTTCGCACATCAAAAAAGAGACCGGTCACGATATTTTCAAGATGCCCCACATTTAAAACGTCAAAATTAAACATCCTAATCAGCAAATCACTGAACTCAAGCCATCTTAAGGGAAAATCGTTTTTAATACAGCATTCCTCATACTTATCCGAATAATAGACGTTAACGTTACAGGAATAGACGTTTTCAAGCTTTTCGAAATACCTGAAGCTTTCCCCTTCAAAATCATTGAACAAATCCAATTCCATAAAATCGTTTTTAAAGCCTTCACGGGACTTCTCATCCAGATGGAATATCCTGCTTGTCACCCGAGATTTCAAGTCATTTAAAATCAACGCAAAAGAATCCTCAGTGGATAAATTCCCTTCAAAGTACTGGTCGGGATAAATCATTTCGCTGATGTTGAAATAAGCGTTCCCGTTTACCAAATCAATGATGAAGCACTCGTAGTGCTTGTTTGATTTTTTGAAATTGAACCTCTGCGTAATTTCCAGTCTTTCAATCATTAATTATAAGTATATCAATAATTTTATATAAATTAATAAACAATATTTTAAGTGATTATTATGGTAGTTAGAAGATGTCCTCAATGCCACACGACGGGCGATGATCAGTACGGATTTTGTATCAAATGCGGGTATGAGTTTTCCAAAATCGAAAATGCTGGAAACGTTTGTCCATTATGCAATTTTCCAAATCCTGACGAAGCCGATTACTGCGTCAAATGCGGCACTCCATTATTGCGCATTTACAACATGCAAGGTGAAGGAGACTCCATAAATCCAGTAATCATCAAAAGAAGCATCGCAAACGAGCCTATAGACGCTGACGTTCCACATACAAGCAGGATTTTGATAGTGCTCGGCTATATCTTCTCCATTTTAGGAGGACTCATCGGGCTAATCATAGCAATCTATCTGATAACGAGAAGGGATCCGGTTGCAAAAAGGCACGGAAGAATCCAGCTTGGAATATTCATATTCTATCTGATTCTGATACTGATTTTCATACTGACCGGAGCGATAACAACAGATACATTGATGCAGTACACCCAGATGACGGGTCTTGAAAACCTCACAAACCTGCGCCTATAGGAAGATACATCACGATGGCGCCGTCTCCTGAAGCGTAATAGCTTGGAACTATCCTGTCAACCTTAAAGTTAAAGCTTTTGTAGAATTCATAGGCTCCGCAGTTTTTCTCATTTACTTCCAGGTAGATGTTTGCGACATTGAAAAGCATAAGAACCTGAATGGCTTTAGACAATAATCTGGTTCCGGCCCGCATTCTCCTGTAGTTCTTGTCCACCGCAAGAGAGATTATGTGGCCCTGATTTTGATACTTTATCCAAAAAAGAATATAACCGATGACGTATCCGTCAACTTCGGCTACCAGAAAGCCCGTTCCCATATCATAGAGGCTTTTGAACATGTTTATTCCATAAGACTGGTCAAAGGACATGTTTTCTATTTCATAAACCCTTTTCAAATCGGTAGGCGTGAATTCACGAATTATCATCATATCATTAATTTAGGCAAAAAATTATTTAAATATTTTCAAAAACAAAGACTAATGTAGTGATATTAATGTGGGAAAGTTTCGCCGAATATATCCTGACGCAGTCAGACAAGAACCCGACAAGAATAGCTGAAATTGGAGTTGGCAAATACTCTTTTGTCTATGATTATTTAAACGCTCATGAAAACATCGAAATAATAAAGACAGACATCTCGCCTGCAGATTCAAGCGTAATCAAAGATGACGTCACCGACCCTGACCTGAATCTTTACAAGGATTTGGATATCATCTATTCTGTCAGGCCTCCGGGCGAACTTCAGCCATACATCGTCAATCTGGCATTAAAAGTCAATGCGAAACTTATAATAAAGCCATTGTTTAATGAAGATATAAATACTAAAAGAGTGAAATTAAAATTAAAAAATTACAAAAAGGCCAGCTTTTTTGAATTAGGTGTATAAATTGACAAGTGACATATTATCCAAATACGAAACATCTAAGAACGGATTGACAGAAAGTGAAGCAAAAACAAGACTTGAGAAGTACGGCTTTAACGAGCTTATAGAAAAAAAGCCCAAAAGTCCCGTTGTATTATTTTTAGAGCAGTTTATCGACGTGTTAATCGGACTTTTGTTTGTAGCCTCCGTTGCGGCATTCATCGTCGGAGACGTCCTCGATTCAATCGTCATTCTAATTGCAATCATACTTAACGCCATTTTGGGATTCATTCAGGAATACCGTTCCCAGAAGGCCGTTGAAACGTTAAAGACATTAATTACTCGAGAAGCCATCGTCAAAAGGGACTCCAAAGTCAGGAAAATAGATTCAAAATACCTGACCGTCGGAGATATCGTGATTTTAGAGGAAGGAGACAAGGCTCCGGCAGATTTGATGCTGATTGAATCAAACGATTTAAACGTTGACGAATCATATCTCACCGGAGAGTCTGAAGCGGTTGAAAAAATGGTGGAAGATGAAGTCTATATGGACTCAAACATCATAAGCGGAAACGCTGTGGGCGTCGTCTCAAAAATAGGCATGAAAACCTCAATCGGAGAGATTGCAGCAGCAATACAGGAGGAAAGCGAGGACACGCCACTCCAAAGAAAGGTTGCAAAGCTCGGAAAGACTATATCTGCAATATCCATCGTTGTATGTATATTCGTTTTTATTCTGGAGCTTTCACAGGGAATTCCAATTGTCGAAACCTTCATGACAGCGGTTTCCCTTGCGGTTGCGGCTGTTCCCGAAGGCCTTCCGGCCGTGCTGACGTTGACATTGGCTTTGGGAATGCAGGAAATGTCCAAATCTAACGCAATCGTAAAAAGGCTTCTTTCGGTTGAAACCCTCGGTTCATGCAGCGTCATCTGCAGCGACAAGACCGGAACCCTAACCGAAAACAGGATGACCGTAACAGAGACATTCCTTTTCAATGAGGAAATGACCTCATTAATTGGAGTTCTGTGCAACAATGCAGTAATTAATAACGGCGAAACAATAGGCGATCCGACCGACGGGGCAATACTGAAGCATTTTCATGACGAATCAAGGGACCTGAGCGATTATGTCAAGGTTAACGAAATAGCTTTCAACAGCAATCGTAAAATGATGAGCGTTGAATATACACTAGGCGATGAAAACAATACGATATATTCGAAAGGTGCTCCAGAAATAATTCTAGATAAATGCAAATACATAGATGATAATGGAACTATTAAAATTATCACACCTGAAATCAAGGAAACAGTATCCAAAAAGGTTGGCGAAATGGCCGGCAATGCATTGAGAACAATCGGCTTTGCATACAAGCAAAAAGATGAAAATGACGATGAGACAGATTTGATTTTCACAGGACTTCTCGGAATGATGGATCCTCCTAAAAAGAGTGCCAAAAAAGCAGTGAAAGACTGCAAGAACGCCGGAATTAAAGTAGTGATGATAACCGGAGACCATGAAAAGACCGCAAGGGCAATAGCCAGGGACCTTGAGATATTAACCGACGGTAAAGTAATCACCGGAGCACAGCTGGACGAACTGAACGATGATGAATACTTTAAGGTCGTTGAAGACATTGACGTTTATGCCCGAGTAAGGCCGTCACAGAAGGTAAGGATTGTGGAAACCCTCAAGGCCAAAGGCCACATCGTTTCAATGACCGGTGACGGAGTCAATGACGCCCCAGCCCTTAAAAAGGCTTCAATTGGAGTTGCAATGGGTAACGGAACCGACGTTGCCCATGAAGCATCGGACATGATCATTCAGGACAACAACTTCGCAACGATTGTCAAGGCGATTGAGGAAGGAAGGAAAATCTATGATAACATAAAGAGATTCGTCAAGTTCCAGGTGTCAACGAACGTCGGTGCAATCATTACGATTATCGGAACATCATTATTGAACCTGCCGATTCCATTCAGTCCGGTTCAATTATTATGGATTAATATAGTGATGGACGGGCCCCCTGCACAGACTCTGGGAATGGAAGGGGCCGAAAAGGACATCATGAAAAGAAAACCTGAAAACGGAGATATCTTAAATAGAAAAACCATAAGCAGAATTTTAGTATTGGGTTTGGTAATGGCTATCGGAACAATATCCCTTTACTGCTATCAGTTAAGCGTTTCAAATCAGGCAAAGGCGATGACAGTTGCATTTACGGTATTTGTAATCTATCAGCTTTTCAATGCCCTGAACTGCAAGGCCGACTCAGACGCTTCAAGCAGATACCTTTATGCCGGAATTGCCATCTCCCTGATATTGCAGGTCCTCATTATTTACATTCCGCAGCTTCAGATGATATTCAGGACAACATCCATTGATTTGATTGACTGGGTATTGATTATAATAGTTGCGTTTACGATTATCATATCAGAAAAAGTATTGAACCGAGTGATAAAATGAAAATATTACTTCTTGGCGGAACAAAGGACTCGACGGATTTAATAAAGCATTTAAAAAGCAATTACGACACATACATACTGACTACGACAACGACCGAATACGGATCCAGGCTTGCATTGGAAGCCGGAAGCGACGATACCATATCAAGGCCGCTTTTAAAAGATGAGATAATCGGCATTATAAACAATTCCGATTTTGATTTATTGATAGATGCAACCCACCCCTTTGCAGAACACATCACCCCGACGAGCGCAAGCGTTGCTGAAATCTGTGATATCCCATACATCCGCTTTGAAAGGCCTGCACTAAGCTTTGATGATATTGACACTTCACACATTATTTTTGCCGAATCATTCGAGGATGCTGGCAAAATAATTTCAGAAAAGTTCCCTGATGGAAACGTACTTCATTTTGCGGGGGCAAACACCATGGAGGACGTGCTTAAAAACGTTTCAATCGACAATTTCTATCCGAGAATCTTAAAGGTTGAAAAGTCAATTGAAAAGTGCAATAACTTAGGAATTCCTCCGGAGCATATCATCCCCATGAAAGGTGCCGCCAGCCTTGAGGAAAACATCGATTTAATCGAAAGGTACGACGCAAGTGTCATGATAACAAAGGAAAGCGGCGAGATAGGTGGAGTCATTGAAAAAATCGATGCGGCAAACATTAAGGATATATCTCTCATAATGATTATGCGGCCGGTCATTAAAGAAGTGAAAAAAGAAGATATTGTCAGTGATTTGGAAGAATTTGATGAAAAAATTAAAATAAACGCCGAGACTGAGATTTGAACTCAGGAGGAGAAACTCCACGGGATTTCAAGTCCCGCGCCTTACCAGACTAGACTACCTCGGCACAAATGCAATGTAAAAACTAGAAATAACTTTTTTTAAAAATAAAATAAATGAACGCCGAGACTGAGATTTGAACTCAGGAGGAGAAACTCCACGGGATTTCAAGTCCCGCGCCTTACCAGACTAGACTACCTCGGCTTTATGAAAATAACAAGGATATGGTTAGAGAATTGAATCTCAATATCTATCCTTTAAGTTCTATTTCGATACTTACGTTATCAGGAACGTTGACCTTCATTACTTGTCTCATTGCACGTTCGTCAGCTCCGATACCGACTAAACGTTTGTGAATCCTTAATTCCCATTTTTCCCAAGATGCTTTTCCTTCACCATCTGGTGATTTTCTTGTAGGGACTACTAATTTTTTAGTAGGCAGTGGGATAGGACCGGATAAATCAACACCAGTTCTTTCAGCAATGTTTTTGAGTTGATCACAAACATATTGTAATTTTTCCGGATCAGTTCCTGTAAGCTTAATTCTTGCTTGATTCATTAATTATCCTCCAAAATACAAAAAAAGAAAAGGAAGTTTAAGTTAAAAAACTTAAACAAGATTTTCTACAAACTTATTGTTTTTCAGTAATTTCTAAACATAAACCAGCTGCAACAGTTTGACCCATGTCTCTGATAGCGAATCTACCCATTTGTGGGATTTCTTTTGCGTTTTCGAGACACATTGGTTTAGTAGGTTTGATTTTAACAATAGCTGCGTCACCAGTTTTTAAGAAGTCAGGGTTTTCTTGGTCAACAGCACCGGTAGCAGGGTTTAATTTTTGCATTAATTCTAAGAAAGTACATGCTACTTGTGAAGTGTGACAGTGGAATACAGGAGTGTATCCAACGGTGATAACACCTGGGTGTTGTAAAACAACAATTTGTGCTTTGAATTCTCTTGCTACGGTAGGGGAAGCGTCAGTGTGTCCTGCTACGTCTCCTCTTCTGATATCGTTTTTACCTACACCTCTTACGTTGAATCCGATGTTGTCACCAGGTTCAGCTTCTTCAAATTGTTCGTGGTGCATTTCGATAGATTTTACTTCTCCGGAAGCTCCAGCAGGTTGGAAGATAACGTTTTCTCCTTTTTTCATTACACCGGTTTCGACTCTTCCTACAGGTACGGTACCTACACCAGTAATGGAGTAGACGTCTTGAATAGGAATTCTTAAAGGTAAGTCGGTTGGTTTTTCAGGTGGAGTTAATTTGTCTAATGCGTCAATTAAGCTGTCACCTTTGTACCAGGAAGTGTTAGGACTTGCTTCTTTAATGTTGTCCCCTTCAAATGCAGATAATGGGATGAAAGGTACGGTAGCAGGGTTGAAACCGACAGTTTTGATTAAGTTTGAAACTTCTTCTTTTAATTCGTTGTATTTGTCTTCGCTGTAGTCTACTAAATCGATTTTGTTAATAGCTACGATTAATTGGTTGATACCTAAAGTTTTTGATAAGAACACGTGTTCTTTAGTTTGTGGCATGACACCGTCGTCTGCAGCAACAACTAAAACACCAGCGTCTGCTTGGGAAGCACCGGTGATCATGTTTTTAACGAAGTCTCTGTGTCCAGGACAGTCTACAACAGTGTAGTCGTATTTTTTGGTGGAGAATTTTTGGTGAGCTAAGTCGATAGTTACTCCTCTTTCCCTTTCTTCTCCTAATTTGTCCATAACAAATCTGAATTTGTTTTCTCCGTCATCTAATTGTTGTTCAGCGATTGCACCAGCTTTTAATAATAAGTGTCCAACTAAAGTGGATTTTCCGTGGTCAACGTGTCCAATAAATGCTAAGTTAAGATGTTCTTTTTCTTTTGCCATTATAATACCTCATTTAAATATATTATTAACAAACATTAGTAAGCTTAAATGTTAGCTTAAATTTAATTTATATTTTAACATATAAATAGATAATGTTTTTTCCATGATTTTTTGATAAAAATATAAAAAATTAAAAAATTTAATTTTTAAACTTATATGTCACCTAAGTAGTGACTGGTTGGGAACGGTTCAGCAGACAAGCCTTTTCTTTGCCTGATTTCACGGACAATTTGAGCCTGCATTTCACGTGGGAGCGGTTCGAATCCTGCGATTTCAGTAGACCATAAACATCTACCTTCAGCTGCGGATCTGATGTCTCCGGCGAAACCGAACATTTCAGCTACAGGAACCTTGGATTCGATTCTTGCCATATCTCCTTCCTGACCCATGTCTACGATTTGACCTCTTCTGTTTTGGATTTCACGGGTACATGCTCCCATGTAATCGTTAGGAGTGTCGATAACTACTTTCTGCATAGGTTCAAGTAAAGCAGGTTCTGCAAGAGTCATTGCACCTAAGATTGCGTTTCTGATAGCAGGCAATACTTGTGCAGGTCCTCTGTGGATTGCGTCTTCGTGAAGTTTTGCGTCGTTGAGCTTGAATTTTAATCCCATGGAGATTTCTTCACCTAAAGGACCGCTTTCAAGGGTTGATTCGAATCCTTCAAGCAATAATTCCTTAACTTCGTCCAGGTACTGGATACCTCTGGTCATGTTGAGGAAGATGCTTCTGTTGTGAACAGCCCAAACTCTTCTGGCTTCTTCTTTTTCTAAACCGGCTTCAATAAAGTCATTTGCAGATTCTTTACCTTTGACTCTTCCTTCTTTGATTTTACCTTCCTGAATAGCTTCATAAAGGCTTGGTTCAATAGGTTCAACTGTGAGGTAGAATCTGTTGTGCTTGTTAGGGGATTTACCTTCAACTTGAGGAGAGAGTTTCCTTACGGTTTCCCTGTAAACTACGATAGGTTCGGAAGTGGTAATGTCCACACCTTTTTCACCGATTCTGTAACCGATAACTTCCAAGTGGAGTTCTCCCATACCGGATACTAAGTGTTCACCGGTTTCTTCGTTAATATCGATTTTAACTGTTGGGTCTTCCTTACCGACTTGTCTTAATACTTCAATGAGTTTTGGCAAGTCCTTGGTATTTTTAGCTTCTACAGCTACGGTAACTACAGGTTCGGAGATGTGTTCCAATCCTTCAAACTCTTTGATTTTGTCTTCAGGAGAACAGAGGGTTTCACCTGCGATTGCGCCTTTTGCACCTGCAATGTATACGATGTTTCCTGCAGGAACCTTATCGGTATTAACCCTTTCAGGACCGAAGTATACACCTACTTGCTGTACTCTGGATTTTCCGTGGGAACCGACCATGTAGACTTCAGTACCTTTTTCGATAGCTCCGCCGTAAACCCTACCGGTTGCGATTTCACCTGCGTGCTTGTCTACGGATACATTGGTAACCATAACAGCTAAAGGTCCGTCAGGAGAGGTTTCCACCATACCTTTTCCAGCTGGGGATTCGATGTCTCCGTCCCAGATGTTAGGAACCCTGTAGACTTGAGCTTCCTTAGGGGAAGGCAAGTGTTCAACTACCATACCTAACAGTACGTCGGATAAAGGTACTTTTTGAGCTAATTCCTTTTCGTTTTCATTGTTACAGTGTTCGATAATGTCGTTGAAGTTGATTCCGGTTTCCTGCATGGTTGGAACATTGATAGCCCAGTTGTGGTATGCTGAACCGAAAGCTACACTACCGTTAGTGAAATCGAGTGCCCATTCTTCTTTTTTGTCTTCAGGAGCCATGTTCTTGATGAGTTTATTGGCTTCCATGAAGATTTTGATGAATCTGTTCTGCAATTCATCAGGCTGTAATTTCAATTCGTTGATTAATCTGTCAACTTTGTTGATGAATAAAACAGGTTTTACGTTTTCTTTTAGAGCCTGTCTGAATACAGTTTCGGTTTGAGGCATGATACCTTCTACAGCACAAACAACAACTACTGCACCGTCTACAGCTCTCATTGCACGGGTAACGTCTCCACCGAAGTCGACGTGTCCTGGAGTATCGATTAAGTTGATTAAGTATTCTTCATCTTTGTAATCGTGTACCATGGATACGTTAGCTGCGTCGATAGTGATACCACGAGCTTGTTCTTGTTCATCAAAATCCAAGAATCTCTGGTCACCTGCAAGGTCTTCGGAAATCATTCCGGCACCTGCTAAAAGGTTATCAGATAAAGTGGTTTTACCGTGATCGATGTGAGCACAGATACCAATATTTCTGATTTGATCAGGTTCGTACATCAATTCCTTGATTTTTGCAATCATTTTGTCTCTTCTACTCAAAATAACCACCTAAGTATTAATAAGATTAATGTGCTGCTTTAGCAACTCTTTCTTTCTCTTCAGCTTTTTGTAAAGCAAAGCTTCTTGAATCTTCTTCAGAAGCAAGTATTAATTCATCAGCTAAACATTCAGCAACAGATCTTTTGTTTTTGAATGATGACTGTAAAGTACCTCTTGTTAAAAATCCTAAGGATAAGTCAACTCTTCTTTGAGGGGAAATGTCAACGGCAACCTGGTAACCGATACCACCGTATTTGATACGGGTGGTTTCTTCACGAGGTGCAGTGTTTTCGACTGCGGTGACTAAAACCTGAACTGGGTTCTTTTTAGTCCTTTTGTTGATGATTTCCAATGCTTCTTTTACAATGTTATAAGCTTTATTTTTCTTACCTGAGTTGAGGTGGGTTCTCATAACCTTGTTAATTAATCTTTCAACAATGGATACTTTTGATTTTGCGAATTGTCTTCTTACGTGTCTGCCTGAAGTGTGAGGTACGAGAGTTTCATCCAAACAGATGTATTTAACTAAACCTAAGTCCTCAACTTTTACTTCATCGAGATCCCATTTATCAAATAACTTACTCATAAAAATTACCATCCTTATCTTACAGGTTTTTCTATTTTTCCACTTACCATTTCAGATAAAGCTACATTGTTTACTTTGGATACTTTCCAACGGACTCCAGGAATATCACCCATGGATCTTCCGGATGGTCCTCCAATTCCTTCAATCATAACTTCATCGTGCTCATCGATAAATCCGATAGCTCCGTCACCTGGGGCGAAAGCAGTTAATTGTTTACCGTTTTTAATCAATTGAACACGTACACATTTACGAATAGCAGAGTTAGGTTGCTTTGCTTCAATACCCACTTTCTCGATAACGATTCCTCTAGCCTGAGGAGCTCCTTCGAGAGGGTCAGCCTTAACGTCCAACCTTAAAGCTCTCCTTTTGTAATCTACATCTTTCCACTTAAAATTTTGTCTGTTTCTTTTAAGTTTTTTTGCAGCAAAAAGTCCTGGCATATTATTTTCCTCTAAACATTTTGTCAAAAAACATATCTGAGAATCCACCGCTGCGATTTATACCATATTTACATAGTACAATCTAAATTCACAGATATAAATTAGTAATAATGATTAATTTAGATAACTGATGAGTTTTATCTAAAATAATAGATATCCTGAGATTAAAATTAAACATCGACAAAAAGCACACATAGTCAATGTTCGAATAAATATAGATATCTTAGATTAAAATATATGTTTTAACCTTTATAAAGGTATGGTTTTTAGTGGCATTTGCATGAGTTTTATTTGAATGTTTCAAAATTTGATTTGGAATTATTTATTTTATCAAAGTGATTTAACTAATAAAAACAGTCCTCAACCATTACCTGAAAACTGAAGAGTCCAGAGCCACTGAAAATTTTTATCCATTTTTTCCGGGGCTTTTCTAGAAATTTTCCAGATTTCATATTTGTTTTCTTGAACACACATATTATAACGATGTTATGAATTAAAATCGTTCATTTATTTATTAAATTATAAAACAGTCCGATAAATAAATTTTCAATTGGATATTGACTGATTATAATTTTTTGAAAAATTGATTGAAATGTATAACTATATATATTATGAGAGAATATATAATATAAGCTATCCTGAATAGGGATTGCTGTTAATGAGATAAACGGTTAAACATTAACCTTTAATCATCAAAAAATGGGGTAAATTATAAGAGTTTTAAATGAATATTTAATTGTTAATTATTTTTTTAATGAGGGAGTAATTATGATAGGAAAATCGATTTTTAATAGTGTTAGTAGCTTTAGAAGCTACATTGGGAGTCGTTAGCGCTTCCAATAATATAATGACTCAAATGGAAGTCCATTGAAAGGTTGTGTGTTAATGGATTTGAAGGATATTATTATTTCATGTTTAATGATTTTAATTATTGGTACAGTGATTTTCGGTTCACTGGGCACTTTTTTAGGTCACGTTCATACGGTCGTCAGTGATGTTGCAAACGGCGCTGACGCTGAGAAAAGCTTTACTGTAGATTTTTTAGAAAAGAACAGCCCTTCCATTTCGGAAAGCGGCGTTTTGGAAAGGGAGATTACAAGAAGCGATGATGTTTCGGTCGACTACTCTTCGGGCAATGGCAAATCAACCGGCAAGGTTTCAACTGATGATAGCCAAGACAAGACTTCGTTTTCTGATTTTTCAATCATTGATTTGCTGGGCTCAAAAATGGGATCATCCGCTTCAGAATATGAAGATTATCAGCATGATTTTCTAACCGACAAGGTCGACTCAGAGGGAAATCCGATTTACAGAAGCGTAGTTTCAACAAGCGGAGGCCACATGGATCCGGGAGTCTATGAAGTCTACTGGTCCAAAATGGGAGTAATCAACCATACCCGCATCAGATAAGAGAGGTATTCACTTGTCTCGCGTAAAGATTTATTTCAAGGGATATGAGAATAAGAACCTGCAGCATGATTATGACGATTATCTCTCATACCTCTTTTACAGGAAGGTAAATGACCTGTTCAACGGCACCAAATTCGAAGACTTCAAGTTCTATACCTTTTCCGCATTCAGGATTGAAAGAAAAGCCATCAGCGTTATCGTATCCAGTGTCGATGAAATATTTCTTAGAAGCCTTGTTTCAGCATTTGTTATGGGAGAAAGCATCTACTTCAACAACTGCAAGCTTGAACTCGACAAGGTAGAATTTTTAGAGAAAATCCCATTAATCAATGGGGAAGCTTCATTCATCACAATTTCACCGATATTTCTGTCCGATTGCCTGGTCATTGATAATCTTGGAGACATTCTTGAAGACATTCTCATTAAAAACTTTTGTGAATAC